>DBZV01000195.1:8809-12155 GCA_002311865.1 Dehalococcoidia bacterium UBA1151 | reverse complement strand
GTCAGTGGCGTTGACCGTGACAATCGAGTTCAACTGGTCGTTGAGAGCATCGATTCGGGCAAGGCACGCCTCGACTAACTCAACCGCGGTGATCTCACCCGATTCGAGAGCCTCGATTTGCTCGGTCATCGAACGGTAGTGGAGTGGAGTGCTATCTGGCATCACTTCTCACCGTCGACGGTCCGGGACAGGATGCCTCCGTCCAGCTCATTTGGAAAGTCCGGAACTACATCCCTGAGTCGATCGGCAGCCTCTCGAACCCCATTTACCAGGTTGACCAGCTGTTCGATATCTTCAGGTGAGATTGGAGCAATCTCACGCGCCTGTTCTGCTATCTCTTCACGATTCATGTCGTACATCAGGTTCCAGTATCCAAGGTGTTTGGTTGGAGGGACACCAATGTAGCATTGGCCAGCGCACTAACTACTGATGTGATGAGGGCCGCGAATGCTATTTATTCTACTTGCAACACTCACTGACGCTGGCCTTGACGCCGCCGCATCAGAGCCAGATATGTTCGCCTCTGCCTGTGCGGAACTGGAAGTTCCGGGCGTTCGGCTGCTGACGCGCTACGCAACGCTTGGTGCGTATGACTTCGTCGCGGTGGCTGAAGCCAAGGATGCGGAGTCGATGGCGCGGCTTTCCGTGGAGCTTGGCTCGAAGGCAAAGGTGCATATCGAGTCGCTGCACGCGGTATCGGCGCATCTCATGGCGGAGCCGTCCGACGAATCAATATTCGCGTTGGCGAATCGGAAGACTGGGACCTTTCCCGTTCGCCAGCCAGGTAAGTAAACGATGCGGATTGACAGTTTCGACATCTACCACGTGGCCATGCCGCTCATCTATCCATGGCGCACGGCGTACGGCGAGGACTGGGAGATTCACTCCGTTCTTGTGTGCGTGACGAGTGGCGATGTTGAGGCGTGGTCGGAGTCGAGCCCGCTTGAAGCGCCGACTTACCTGACCGAGGGAGCGCGAGCAGTGTTCCACAATCTGGTTGACCACTTTGGCCCGCGGGTGGTTGGCGGGGAGTACGAGACTGCCGAGCAGGTCAATGAGAAGTTGGCGTTGTACAAGGGCAACTCGTTCGGCAAGGCGGCCATTGAAATCGCTTGGTGGGCGTTGCAATCGAAGACCAGAGGTGAGCCGTTGCACCGTTTGCTGGGCGGTGAGACCAGAGACGTGATTGCCGGGGCTGACTTTGGCATCCAGGACTCGCTCGATATGCTGCTTGGCAACATCCAGAAGGCCGTTGATGCAGGGTTCCCGAGGATCAAGTTGAAGGCCGCTCCCGGCTGGGACTACGAGATGCTCAGTGCCGTCCGGGGGGCGTTCCCGAACACGCGATTTCACATCGACTGCAACGGCGGCTACTCGCTGGACGATCTTGATCTGTTCAAAAAGATCGACGCATTTAAGTTGGAGTTCATCGAGCAGCCACTGGCGTTCGACGATCTGCTGGACCATGCCGAACTGGCGAAGCAGATATCCACGCCTGTATGCCTGGACGAGAGCATCGTTGGTCCAAGGCAGGCGGAACAGGCGCTGCGCATCGGTGCGGCGGAATACATCAACATCAAGCCGGGGCGCGTGGGTGGGCTGGCGAACTCGGTCCGCATCCACGATATCTGCCAGGACGCTGGCGTGCCGGTGTGGGTTGGCGGGATGCTGGAGAGTGCCGTCGGCGCGGCGTTCTGCATTGAGCTGGCGACGCTGCCCAACTTCACCTATCCGGGTGACCTGTTCCCATCGTCTCGCTTCTACAAAGAAGACCTTGGGCGACCGGAGAACGAGCTCACGGAGCAGCTCATGTTTGCGCCGTTCACGGACGGGTTGCCGGAGCCGGATGCGGCGTTGCTGGCTGAGTACACGGTGGAATCGGCGCGGGTGGTACCTGTCTGAGCGGGTACGGTTCCTGGTTTTGGCCCTCATGCGCCGCCGATTGAATTCTGTAAGAGGGAGTGTCACACTCTGGCGGCTGCACATTCTTGCTATGAATTCACAGATACCTTCAGGAGCTTTGAGCGCCCAATGAAAATCGAAAAGATCGAGACTTTTTTCGTCGACCGGTACCTGGTGGTTCGCATAACTGCAGACGATGGAACGCAGGGGATCGGGGAGTCGTGTTACTGGTCGTATCCGAAGGCAGCTGAGGCGACTATTCATGCATGGGAGTCAGCTCTGCAGGGCATGGATCCGGGTGATACGGAGCATATTTTTAATTACCTGTATCGGTATAACGGTGCGGTCCGTGGGAACGGGATCGGCGGGGCGCTGAGTGCCGTGGATATTGCGCTGTGGGATATTAAAGGAAAGCGGCTACAGGCGCCGATCTGGGATCTGCTGGGTGGCAAGGTTCGCCAAAAGGTCCGGGCAATTGCGCTTGGTGTTGGCGGCGATACTCCAGAGGCGTGTGCGGAGTCGGCCAAGAAGGTGAAGGATCAAGGGTTCACGGCGCTAAAGTTCACCCCAATGTCTAAAAACTGGCCGGATCAACGCTACGGCAGCATGATCAAGCTGGGCACGGAGATGGTTGAAGCCGTGCGGGAGGCGGTTGGCTGGGACTTCGATATTGGTGTTGAGATTCACCGCAACATGAAGCCTGCGGAGGCAGTGGTTTTTGCCGATTCGATCGCCAAGTTCCACCCGTATTTCGTTGAGGACCCGATCGTGCCTGATTCAGTGGTTGCGATGGGTGAGGTAGGCGATAAGTTCCGGGTGCCGCTTGCGATTGGCGAACGGAACTTTGGCGTGCATGAGTTCCGTGAGTTTGCGCAGTTGAGCAACTGCGCATTTTTCAAGCCGGATATTGCCGTTGCCGGTGGCATTACAGGCTGCAAGAAGATCGCTGCAATTGCGGAGGCGTATCACGTGAAGATTGCGCCTCATAATTTCCAGGGGCCGATTGCTACAGCGGCATGCATTCAGCTTGGAACATCGTCGCTGTCGTGGGATGTTCAGGAGTCGAGTAACGAGAATGAATCGCCGCGTGTGGATATGGTTGATGAGGTGGTTCAGATTGTGGATGGGTACTACATTCCATCGGAGCGGCCGGGGCTCGGCATGGAGTTCAATGAGGCGGCGGCGGTGAAGTTCCCGTTCAACCCGGCGGAGATTCCGCCACCAATCGCAGAGGATCGCAGCGTAGCCCTCAAGTAAGTATCTGCCATACGGGCACTGAGCGCAGGGCGCTGGGAGCGAAAAAGGACACTAACGAGGGAAGCCCCTACGTCTATCTGGAGTGCCGCTTTTTTCTGGTAGGTGTAACCCTTGTGGCTACCAGGATCGCTGTGTGCGTGGCTGGGTCCCGAATATTTGCGCGGGGTGCCTGCCGCACGGGCACTGA
>DBZV01000195.1:0-8758 GCA_002311865.1 Dehalococcoidia bacterium UBA1151 | reverse complement strand
GAGCGCGGGGCGCTGAAGAGGGGCAGGATAGCAACCTGCCACTATCTGATTGATCGTACTTGCCTGGGTCCCGGATATTTGCGCGGGGCCGCAAATTCTGGGATGACGCAGCAAAGCTGGTACTGGCGGCAAGGCCGCGGGCTGGACACCAGGATATAGCTATCAGAGACACCCCTACTCAAACCTGAATTTCGCAGGGACGCGAAAGGGGGCAGGTTTGAAGCCTGCCCCTACCAAAATAACCCGTTGGATTCGCCCTACCGAGCGGCGGCCATTGCTCTGCCTTTTTGGCGGCCTCGTGTGTGTTGGTCCAGGATTACTTTTCGGAGGCGGACGTTGCGGGGGGTTACTTCCAGGCACTCGTCGGCCATGATGTGCTCCAGCGCCTGCTCTAGCGATAGCGTCCGGTGGACGGCGAGGTGCTCTGTCTGGTCGGCTGCGGCGGCTCGCATGTTGGTCTGTTTTTTGGGCTTGGTGGGGTTGACGTCCATATCCTGAGCACGAGGGTTTTCGCCGACGATCATGCCTTCGTATACTTCCACCCCGGGGCCGACAAATAGTTGGCCTCGTTCCTGGAGATTGAGAAGGGCGAACGTTGTCGTTGGACCTCTTCGATCGGCAACAAGGCTGCCCGTTGGGCGTGTGCGCAAGTCGCCGTGCCACGGCTCGTAACCTTCGAATACGTGGTGTGCGATTCCAGAGCCGCTGGTGGCGATCTGGAATTCATTGTGGAAGCCGATGAGTCCGCGAGCGGGGACGATAAAGTCCATGCGCACGCGGCCGGCTCCGTGATTGATCATGGTGCTCATCCGCGCCTTGCGAAGTGCCATCTGCTGTGAAACCACGCCAACGTAGGCCTCTGGAATGTCGATCGATAGCGACTCCATTGGCTCATGGAGTTTGCCGCCGATTTCACGGGTGACGACTTCGGGCTTCCCGACGGTGAGTTCAAACTTCTCGCGCCGCATTATCTCTACCAGGATGGCGAGTTGTAGCTCCCCCCTGCCCTGGACTACCCAGGTATCTGGCTTCTCTGTGTTAAGAACCTTTAGTGAGACATTGCCAACCAGTTCCTGATCGAGTCGGTCTTTGATCATGCGGGCGGTCAGCTTCTTGCCATCCAGACCGGCGAGGGGAGAGGTGTTGACGCCCATGGTGATCGACAGGCTTGGCTCATCGATCTGAATCGTTGGCAGCGGGCGTGGATCATCGACGTCGGTCAGGGTTTCGCCGATGGTTACGTCTGGAAGCCCTGCGATGGCGATGATTTCACCGGGGCCAGCCTCATCAGCCTCAATCCGCTCAAGTCCTTCAGTTACATACAGCTCAGTGATCTTCACGCGATCGATTGAGCCGTCACGTCGGCAGTGGGCCACCATCTGGTCGCGTTTGATCGAGCCTTGCCGCACTCTGCAGAGAGCCAGTCGGCCAACGTAGAGGGATGCGTCAAGGTTGGTGACGAGCGCCTGGAAGGGGTGCTCATCGTCGTATGTTGGCGCGGGGATGTGGGTCAGCATTGTGTCGAAAAGAGGTTTGAGATCTGTGCTTGTCTGGTTCAGGTCTAGCGTGGCAGTGCCGGCACGGGCGTTGGTGTAGACGATTGGGAAGTTGATCTGGTCGTCCGTGGCGTCGAGGTCGATGAAGAGCTCGTAAACCTCGTCGACTACTTCCGCTATGCGCGCGTCGGCACGATCAATCTTGTTGATGACGAGGATGACCGGAAGTTTAGATTCGAGGGCCTTGCGGAGTACGAAGCGGGTCTGAGGGAGCGGGCCTTCACTGGAGTCGACCAGCAGGAGAACACCGTCGACCATTGTAAGACCGCGTTCGACCTCGCCGCCAAAGTCAGCATGGCCGGGGGTGTCGATGATGTTGATCTTGACGTCGCCATACCTGACAGCGGTGTTCTTAGCAAGGATGGTGATGCCCTTCTCACGCTCAAGGTCGGTTGAGTCCAGGACGCGGTCGATTAGCTCGGCGCGCTCTTCAAAGATGCCGGTCTGGCGGAGCATCGCATCGACCAGCGTGGTCTTGCCGTGGTCGACGTGGGCGATGATCGCGGCGTTGCGACGATCAGAACGAGTTTGAATGGACATTCTTGAGTTGCGGGCTTTCGGGCGGCGCGAGTGGCCGGTGAGCGGTATTGAGTTGGGTGAAAATCAGCCAGGCTAAAGGTGCGCTGGACAGGGGGTTGTCGAGTCATCAGGGGACGCTTCCCTCAGATTATCAGTTTTCACGACGGATTTCGTAGGTAGAAATGCGTACCGATTGATCTGGTTTTCGCGATTAGCCGATTTTTTTCAGGCGTGGGCGTAGACGGCGTCGGGCTCAAACGGGTAGAGGGGGCGGCGGCGGCGCTTGTAGTTGAACGAGGATAGCGCGGCGGATGTTGCGCCTGCTGTGTTGACGACGATCATCTTCTTTGAGATGGGTTGGAAAGCTGGTCGGGGGGAGACGACGCCCCTGGCGACGATGATGTGGAACTCCTCGGGGTCGAGGCCTACGGAGTAGTACTGCTGCCGAGACATATTGCCGACTCGGGTGGAGACGAGGACGATGGTTGGTCCTGCGGTGGTCTGTAGCACCACGGTGATTCCGCCATCGAAGTAGCGCCAGCCGGCGTGAACCGGCTCCGGGTCTTCGAACTTGCCGTCCGAGATGGTCACTACTTTGCCCGTGACTTCGATCGGTGTGCCGTGGAGGCTGTCTTGCTTGCCGCCGACTTCGAGTGTTATCTCGGCGTCGATCCCTGCGGTGACGCCCTGCGCTACGGCGTCAGTATCCCGGATTGTCATCAGGCAGCTTGTTGCGCCTTGCTTCAGGATCTCGTGGAGGATGAATGTTGAGTCGCCTGCGCTGCCTGCGCCGATATTGTCACCGGCGTCGAGCAGAAGCACGGGGCCTTCAGGCGTTGCCAGTGCTTCGGCGACGGCTTCCGCGGCTGTGGGTCCCTCATCAGCGCCGAGTACGTGTCTCAGCGACCAGGCTCGTTGCGCCATGAAGCGAGCGGCAGCTCGTGCTGTCTCTGGGTTGCCATCGGCGAGTGCGTAGAACGCGGTGCCGCATTCGTGGACGTCTGACCATGGATATCCCTGGCCGGTTGAGGTATCGATGATGCCCGGGAAGTCCTGAGCCTCGACTACGGCTTCGATCACCTGCGTCATTGGCTCTTCGCTGGTGTCCTGCTTCATGATGCCGATGACCATTGGCGGCATTTCGAGGGCGGAGACGGGTGTGATTTCGCCGTTGATTATTTGGATGAGGATCTTGCACGCTTTCACGGCGAGTTGGCGGGCGTCCAAGTGGGGGTTGGTGCGGTAGATGAACAGCGCGTCTGTCTCATCGGCCATCTGCTGCGAGACGTTAGCGTGGAGGTCCAGGGTCATGATCAGCGGGATGTCAGGGCCGATGAGCGCGCGGGTGCGGCGGGCGACTTCGCCGTCCATGTCCGGGAACTCCTCGGTAACGGCAGCGCCCATCTGATTGAGGATGACGCCGTCCCATGGGCCTCGATCAGCGAGCATCTGGAGCGCTTCGCCAAGGATGGACTCGAACGCCTCCGACGAGATCGTTCCGGCGGGATCGGTTGCGGCGAAGAGGAGTGGGACCAGCTGGAAGCCGTACTTTCCCGCCGCTTCGAAGTAGCCGCCGAAGCAGGTGTCGGTATCGCCGTGCAGCGCGCGAATCTGGTCGCCACGCAGGATTCCTTCACGCTGGAGACCGGATGACTGGAACGCCTGCAGGTCTACCTGGAAGGTGGAGAAGGTGTTGGTTTCGTGGTGGATTCCGAAGGCGGCGATGCGCATGTGGGCGTGTCCAGAGGTGGTGTTGACGGCGCACGTATACTCTCACGATTTCCGATGATCAGGTACCGAAGAAAAGAGCGAATCCAGGCATGGTTGGCGCGGGTGTTGCGCCTGGGATTGGCGTCAGTACTGATCTGGGAGTGGCGTTGGGCAATGTCGCGATTGGCGTGGGCATTGGATCGAGTGTTGGAACGGCCCCTGGGGCTGGATTGGGAAAAACAACAAGTCGGTTCTGAGGAGGATCGCATGACGGAAGAAAAGACTCGCAAGATCGGCTTTTTCGCGGCGGCTGGCCTGATTATTGGCGTTGTGGTGGGCAATGTTGGTCTTGGTATCGCGATAGGACTCGTGTTCGGTGCTGACGTGGGTTTTGCGATGCTCGCGAAGTCTGAATAAACCTTTAACTGCGATCACTTGACCGCGAACACTACTGCGGCCAAGGCAGCGGGCTTGCGGCGCCAAAGTTGGAGTCCAAAGCGGAGATATCCACGATTCGATGCGGGTCAGTGTAGGGCGTTAACGAAGATGGCGGTCCGCATGATTGCGCAGACCGGCATGTGATCGATTAGATCCAGGTTGGCTACTTGTCCTTCTTGCCGCCGCCGCCCTTGTCCCTGCCTCCACCCTTATCAGAGCCTCCACCCTTGTCAGAGCCGCCACCTCCGCCGGAACTACCCTTGCCGCGGGCGTTGTCAACTTTGCCTTTGGTCTCTTTATTCGCCTTGCCGGTGGTCTTGTCGGTGCGATCTTCGCGGTCCTTCTTGCCGCGCTCGGCCTTGTCAGCAAGTCTCTCGGCCAACTTGGCGTCGCGCTCAGCGATTTTGTCTGCGAGTCTGGCAAGCCTTTCGTCAATGGACTTGGAGTTCTGTCCACCTCTGACCTTGGTCGGGCAGCCGCCATCGCCAGTCTCTTCGTCGGAGTCGGCGATCAGGATAATCTCCTCGCCAACTTCGGCATCGACATCACCAACGCCATCGACATCCTGTTCATCGAGCGTTCCGTCTGTGGATGTGCCAGAGGTATCGGTTGTCCCATCGCCTGTACCCGAGCTATTTGTCGAGCCGCAGATGAGTTGGAACTTTCCACCGCCTTTACCGGTTACGACGGCGCGGACGTGTTCGGTTTTGGCCTTGTTCTGTACGACCCTGATGCGAACGGCGGTCACCGTTCGAATGTTGGTCAGGTTTTCAAATTTGAGTCGGCCCTTTACCTTCTGAAGGGCCTCTTCTTCGGTTTCCAGGGTGCTGGTTGCGGTAGACGTTGACGTACCGCTGTCCGTGGACGTTGATGTCCTGCTGTCTGTGGAGGTAGATGTTCCACTATCTGTTGACGTGGACGTTCCTGAGTCGCCGGTGCCTGTGTCTGTAGATGTGGACGTTCCTGAGTCACCGCCTGATCCGGTGTCGGTTGAGGTGGACGTGCCAGAGTCGCCGGTGCCGGAGTCGGTAGAGGTCGATGTGCCAGCGTCGGTTGATGTAGATGTGCCACCATCGGTTGAGGTGGATGTTCCGCCGTCTCCACCGGTGTCGCCTGGCTCTTCGGATTCCGATGCTTTTGGCGAGCGGTTTAGCTGGATAGATACTCGATCATCGACTGAGATATCTGAGAAGGAGAGCGGCGTTTTGCCCTGCCCCCTGATCTCTGTCCCGCCGTCTACGTTGACAGTGACAATTCCGTGGCGGGTGGCTACGTCAAGAGAGCCCGTTCCAACGCTGCTGACGATTCCCGAGATTCCTTTGTGGTTGAGTTGACCGGGAGGGACTTCAGCGTCGGCCGGGGACGCGCCGTTATTGGCCAGGGCGAGCGCGCCAGATGCCGTGCCGATCAGGATCACGACGGAGACGATGGCGGCAATCAGGTGCATTGTGTTTTTGTGCGTGGTCAATGTCATTTTCATTCCGGAATGCCGCCTATGGAGCGTAGATCAGGGTCAGGACTTCGTTGAGTTGTTCGGTATCTGAGACTGAGGAGACGACCTCATAGACGTTGATGCCCTCTTCGAGGGTTCCGTCCAGCGAGAACTGTCCGTTCTCGTCGATATCAACGATGGTGTCGTTGATGGTGACAAATGCGTCTACCCGGGTTATGCCGACGATGGTGTAGGTGGGTACCTCTACGAAATCATCGAAGAATTCAGGGGCGCTGAAGGCCAGGAATATTGCTTCGAAAGCGCTCTGGGTTGGCGTTGGGACGGGGGTGTTTGTTGGCGTGGCGGTGGGTGGAATGGATGTTGCTGTTGGCGGCACCGCTGTTGCTATCGCGGTGGGTGTGGGAGCCGCGGTGTAGCTACGGGCGCGGGAACTGTAGTAGGCGTTGCCGCGGGAGCTGCCGTTGGGGCTGCGGGGACTGCGGTTGGGGATTCGTCATCGCCTCCACCACTGCATGCGAGGGCTCGCGGTGAGCCCAACTACGCCCGGGAGGGCGATGCGCTTCCAACTTGATTTATGAGCGATGTATTTGCCTGGCAAAGCGAGAAATTTCCTGTGGTTGACGAACTCGTATTCATTCAGACCGGTGTGGGTCTAACGTGATAGTTAGAGCAATGGTATGGGCCCAAAGGATTACGCCGATATGACATGAAGTTGAAGAAATGTCATGAAAGAGCGGTAATGAGGTTGATTTTGCATCGGACGGGAGGAGGGGCAAGTTTGAAGCCTGTCCCCGCCTCATTCATTAATTCCGGCCGTGAATCACAGTGGTGCACTTCCAAGATGCGATCCCGGACGCCGGCAGGCGATCCGGGATGACATATTGGGAGCGCCGGGCGCGTATGGCATTTAGTTAGGAGCGACCGCTGTGGCGTTCTTTCGGAGGTCTATGTTGGCGCGGACTTCGGGGTTCTGCCCTGCCATTGGCCACTGGCCCCTGAGGACGGCAGCTACCTGGGCGGCTGCTCGGTGCGGGGCAAGCGCTCCAGACCGAGTTGATCCACCGGCTAGGTGGGGTGAGACGACTACGTTATCCATCTTGAGCAGCGGATTATTGGGGTCGACCGGCTCCTGCTCGAAGACATCGAGGCCAGCGCCGCGCATCTTGCCCGCGTTGAGGGCGTCGATCAGCTCAGTCTCACGGACGATGGCGCCGCGGCACACGTTTATGAAGTAGGCCGTCGACTTCATTACGTCGAAGTGCTCTTTGCCGATCATGTGGTAGGTCTCATTGTTGAGCGGAAGGATAGTGACGACGTAGTCCGACCGGGAGAAGATGTCTTTGAGGTCGAAGACCTGCTCGACGCCGTACTCCTTGAATACCCAGGGCCCTACGTAGGGGTCGTAGACGAGCGTTTCGGGGCGCCAGCTGCTCATCTTGCGGGCGATGGCTTTTCCGATGTTGCCGAAGCCGATGATGCCTATGGTGGACTCATCGAGTGGCTTCATTGGGAGGATGACATTCTCTCCTCGCCAGTCGCCGGCCTTCACCGAGATGTTGGCGGGGACGATGTGGCGATAGAGCGACATGATGTAGGCACATGCCTGGTCTGAGACTTCCTCAAAGCACATTCCGGCGCCGTTGGTGACGATAATGCCCTTTTCGGTGCAGGCTTCGGAGTCGATGTGGTTGAAGCCGTGCGAGTAGACGGAGAGCACCTGGCAGTTCTGGGTGGCGTTGATCACCTGCTCGGTGCCCCATGGCCCTCGCATCAGAATTGCGTCAGCGTCTCGAACCAGCTCCATTGCCTCGCCTTCGCTGGTGGGCTTTGCCTGCACGATTTCGCAATCGATATCGGCCAGTTCTGCGCGCTCTGCCTCCAGCGGGTCATCTTCTGAGCCAAGCACCAGTACCTTGAATTGAGCCATTTGGATCTCCGTTGCTTCCGATAGATATAACTTAAGTTTCTCGACATCTGTTTGGAGTGCGTATTTAGAACGTGCCCCATGCCCGCGCCGGATCGCGTGCCGGAATTGTGGCCTGAACGGCCGGGTTAATCAATGACATGGGCCACTGACCGAGTGCAATTCGGACGCCTTCCTCACCCAATTGCGTGATTCTGCGGGTGAATGCGACCTCTGAGTAGCTGGCGTAATGGGAGGTCACAGACACGTTGTCCATCTTCAATAGAGGGTTGTCGGCGGGGGTCGGCTCTTGCTCGAACGTGTCCAGCCCCGCGCCTGCGATTTCACCGTCGTTGAGCGCTCGAATCAGCGCCGCTTCATCAACGCACTTTCCTCGGCTCACGTTGATCAGGTACGCCGTTGGTTTCATGATCTTGAACTGCTGGTCACCGATCATGTGGAAAGTCTCTTCGGTGAGCATGGTGTGCAGTGTCAGGTAATCGGCCTGTTCGCACACCTCGTTAATGCTGCTGGCTGGTTCAAAGCCGATCTCTTTGGTGTCCCATGAACTTATGTAGGGATCATAGGCCACCACCCGCAACCCGAAGGCTTTCGCTTTCCGGCCCACGGCGCGGCCAATGTTGCCGGTACCGATGATGCCGATGGTCTGGTGTGGCAGGTGCCCCATTGGCGCGAGATGCTCACGCGTCCACACTCCGCTTTTGACCAACTTATCGTGCAACACAAACTTTCTTGCGCAGACCAGGAGGTGCATCATGGCCTGGTTCGATACCTCATCGGTACCGAACGACGCCGTGTTGGTGAGAATGATGCCGTTTTCGACCGCCGCATCAAGATCAACGCCATCGTACCCGTGACCAAACCCGACCCATCCCTGGCAGCGGTCCATCGCTTCGAATATCGCACGGGATGGCGCCGCGCCCAGGCTCATTGCCACATCGACGTCTTTTACGGCCTCGATGATCTGGCCTTCGTCGGGCTCTTCAAGGACGATAAGTTCACCGCCCAGGGAATCCCATGCCTCTTTGACTTCCGATATTCCGCCGCTGGCGGTGATGAAGAGTCCTTTGATTTGTGCCAACTGATTTTCCTCTGTGGTTGGTGTGTTGATGAGTTGAGTTGAAGGTGCCCTTCGACAGGCTCAGGAAACCTTTCCTC
>DBZV01000209.1:7484-7675 GCA_002311865.1 Dehalococcoidia bacterium UBA1151 | reverse complement strand
AGATCAAGCGGGTGTTCATCAAACATCCGGGAACAGTTGTTTTACAACTAATCATTCTAATTCTGGCCACACTCGCAATTGCTTGTGGCACATCAGACGGCGCAGCGCCAGTTTCCCCCACCCAAGCGCCAGCGGCCGACACAGCAAGCAATCTGCAACCAGCTCCCACAATTGTGGTCCAGGCGACGGCC
>DBZV01000209.1:266-7381 GCA_002311865.1 Dehalococcoidia bacterium UBA1151 | reverse complement strand
GGAATCAACTGCTAGTGCACCTGATGACCCGATCACCAGCCTCATCCAAACGGACTACAGCCTGTCGAAATATGATCCCGGTAGCACCGAGTATGCTCTACTAACTCGTGTGAAGAATTCGGCGCAAAATGGCGCCGGGAAACATATCTCGGTCGCGATCATGACCGCGCATCAAGAATTCTGTCCTCCCGACCAGCGAATCACGGTGACAGACGAAATCGCAGAGCAGGCTGATAGTGAGCGGCAGAAATTGTTCCATCGCGGCGGCCACACGCTGGAAGGCTTCACGGCAGACGAATACGGAGTGGTGATTACGATTCCAGGAGAAGCCCTCGTCCTTTACACCACGTTTGAGTTTGGCAATCGGAAGCATGCGCTAGCTGACGTCTGGGTGGAGATAGACGGCACGTGGTACGTAAAAAGCTGCGGCAACCCATCGGGAATTAGCACGGGCTAAGATCCCCTGTCAGGAACGTTGCGGGCGGGTGCCAAATCCCCTCTTGCCCCAGCCCGCAACGGCCCGCCCACAGCAAGTGTTCTGGTCTAGTATTCCAACCCGACGCGAATCAAGAAAACCACAGCCTCATCGCCGTCTCACTCAGAATCGCGGCCTGATCGGATGCCGATAGGCCAAGTTCTTCCGTGAAGAGGGTCAGGTTCTGTCGGTATGACGTGCCTTTTGACCAGAGTGCGTTTGGGAAGTTAGAACCCCAGACGCAACGATCCCGGCCAAACATGTCGATGATACGCTTGAGGGGATCATGCATGTCCTCATGCGGGTACACACGCTGCGAGCCGTGCGTACCGGGTGTGAGCTTTGCATGGATGTTCGGGAGAGCGCTGAGCCGCTTGAGAGCGGCCAGTTTGTCTTCCAACGTATGCGTCTGAGTCGTGTTCGATACATTGAGCATGAAGCAGTGGTCGAGGACGATCTGCAGATCATCCAGGTCAGTCGCGATCTTCTCGATTACCGGAACAGCGTTTAAGTCGTCCAGCACCATGCAGTTCACCACCACGCCAAGGTCCCTGGCGCGTGTCCAGAGGCGATAACCACCCTCGCCGCCAATCGGAGCGACTCCACGCAATCCACGCACACCATAGTTCTCCACCGCATCGGTGAGCACCTCCGCGTGCTCCGGATCTTCAGGATTCAGCGTCACAACGCCGGTCGCCCAGTCTGAGTTGGCCTGGGAACTTGCCATCACGTAGCGATTGTCGTGACCGTAGTAGGTACTCGTCTGGATGAAAACTGCCCTTGCAACACCGGCGTCATCCATGCGTAGTTTCAGATCTGCCACTTCCGCCGACTCACCTGGCTCCCACGGATCATCAACAGTTGGATAGCTCAGTAGATCTGCGGAGTAGATATGTGGGTGTGCATCAACTATGTTCATGAGGCATTCACCATCTGCTGCACTGTAACGTGCATGCGATTGCCGGACCATCCCGGCACAATACCTGAAATGTTCAAGCTGCACCATTTTGTGACATCAATGAAACCTCTGTTCGCGATGCTAGCCGCATCCCTGCTCATCATGATCTCGATTGGATGTGGCAGTACACCCGCACCACTCGCGCAGACATCCGTCTCAGAAACTCGCCTCCCAGATAGATCGTCGATAGCGCCCATTGAACTCCTCGTGGCCGGTTTTACTCACGTCCGGTCTGATGGCAATCGATATGCAACGGGTCAGGCAGACCTTCCGAACACGATCCCTGACATGCTTTCGATCGGCGGGTTACCCTCGTGGGTCGTCGGCATTCCATATCAAGACGGTGTGTTGTGGGCATTTGTCTTCGACGATGGCTCGGTCTCCGGGAGAATGTCACAGCTGGGTCAGCCGACTGAGGCCGTGCCGATCACCCGACAAGGCGATGGCTCGGGGCCACCCGTACTCTACCTGCAAGATGGAGAGCCCTGGCTGGTTCAGTCTCCCAAGAAATCGTGGCAACTATCTCCTCCCGCTTTTGCCGGTCAACCCACTACCGAGGTTTCAACCAACTTTGGGGTTCTCATTCCTGGTGCGCTAGAAGCCAGCGGGATTGACCTGGAAATTCCATCGGACGCCCTTCTTCTGACCGACGAGATAGGGCGACTGCTCATGCTCACTGGCGCAACTGATCGGTACCCCCACAGCGTGGTTGGAGATGCATCGAGGCGTCCGGTTTCGCCTTGCTGAACCCAGACTTGGATGCAGCGTCGATGGTTGTCGCAAGAGTCGATTCAGACTCTGTAATCGAAGGAGTATCTCCGATCTGGGCAGATATAGATGGCGATGGCGACCGAGAGATCATCGTGACGGTTAGCAACGATCAGGTTGGCGCCGGGCTCGTCGCTTATGATGAGTCTGGCGCGATAGTGGCCCGTGGACCAGTCATTGGGCGTGGTGGCCGGTGGCGGCATCAAATCGCAGTTGCACCGTTTGGTCCCAACGGAGAAATCGAGATCGTGGATGTCTTGACACCGCACATTGGCGGCATTGTTGAGTTCTTCCAGCTACAGGGCGATGAATTGGTGATGAGTGCGTCATTACGTGGGTATACGTCCCACCGAATCGGCTCGCGCAACCTCGATATGGCGGCCGCCGGTGATTTCGACGGCGATGGCAATATCGAGCTGCTGGTCGCCGATCAGAACAATACCCGACTCGCAGCAATCAGACACACCGCGAATGGCGCTGAGGAAGTCTGGTCACTCCCACTGCCAGCGCGCCTCATAACAAATCTGGGAGTAAAAACAACCGACGATGGCAAAATTGAAGTCGCAGTCGGCCTCGAAGACGGCACAATTCTGATCTGGAGAGCCAACGAATAGCGGTTCAGGTGAACGATCCCGACCAGACGGGAAAGTGCCGCGGCGGCGAGGTGCTTGTCTTATTCAGTGCCCGGCAGGCATTGCCTACTTGGGGAGGGCGTCGATTGCCAGGTTGGCCTGGGCTGTTGGGCCGTTGAATCGTGGGTCCGCCACTATAGTGAAAGCCGCTGACAGCATCTCAAGTAACCCTGCAGACGCCGGGCAGATTGCGAACGTGTAATGGGCAACGGCAGTATCCACCCGCTGGCCCGTACGACCATTCTTGTACTTCTTCTCAATGTTCTTTGGAGACAGACCACACTCCACAATCGCCACAAGACTCCTGAACTCGTTTACAGAGCCAGGCTTATGGAACGATTGAAGCGTCTTCGCAATTGTTTTGGTGCCGAGTAGAAAGACAGGCTCATCGCCATCGAATATGGCTACTAGGCCTGGCTTGTCAGCCAGCGCCCATGTGCCAGCTTCGCTCAGCGAGTGCTTCTCTCCGTCAATCAATTGACGGTAGTGCTCTTCCCACTTGCCGAGATCTGAAGGTGAAAATTGCTGCATATTTGTTGCGTTTCAGGCGGTCATAATCCTTCGGGTCTATCTCGATGATACATAACCGGGAACTGCAGGGCGCGATTGCGCTGTCTCAGCGCTTCAATTTCGAAGCGCTGAACTTACCCCATCAACCGAAGCTTCCACAATGCCCGCATCGGTAATCAGCCCCGTAATCAGAGCGGCTGGCGTCACATCGAATGCCGGGTTGACCGCCTCTGATTCTTGCGGCGCCACTCGCACCCGAGCAAGCTCTCCTTCAGCGGTCAGTCCCTCCACGTAGAGAACCTCATCATCATCGCGCTCCTCAATGGGAATAGCATCGCCAGATGCCACAGTGAGATCGATCGTGGACGTTGGCGCCGCGATGTAGAACGGCACACCTGCTTCTCGAGCCGCCAGGGCCAGCGGGTATGTGCCGATCTTGTTCGCGGCGTCACCGTTCGCAGCAATTCGATCGGCACCCGTGATGACAATATCGATCTCACCTCGCAGCAGCAGCGATGCCGTCGCGCCATCGGCTATTACACGGTGGGGGATGCCGTATTGCGCAAGTTCCCACGCAGTAAGGCGCGAACCCTGCAGGCGCGGGCGTGTCTCATCGACGATTACGGTAACATTGTTGCCAGACTCAACCGATTTGTAGACGGGAGACAGAGCAGTGCCCCAATCCTGCGCAGCAAGCCAGCCCGCATTGCAGTGCGTGGACACGGTTGCGCCTCTGCTGATCAGCGCGGAGCCGTGCTCACCAATCTTCTCTGCGGCGGCGACCTCAGCATCATCGTGCGCCCGAGCAGCCTCCAAAGCTGTGTGCGGTTCGGAGTAGTAAGGCGCGACGGCGTCAAGGCCGAACTTCAAGTTGACTGCGGTTGGACGTGTGGAATTGAGGATCCCGTATGTAGCCTCGAAGTCCTCGTGATTTCGTGATGCCAGCGCCAGGCCATACGCCGCCATCACACCGATTGTTGGGGCTCCCCTGATCGCCATATTCTTGATCGCGCTGGCAACCTCGGCGGTTGATGAAGCCACGCTCAGCTCGAACCGATGCGGCAGGAGCCGCTGATCGATATAGCCGACCCCCGTCTGCTCCCACCAGACGGCGCGAAACCAGCGATCACCAACCTTCACGGTATCGATGCCTTCAAGATTAGCCTCTTACTATCATCCCGGTACTTCGAGCGATCATAATCGCCAAATATTGTCGTCACGCCAAATCCCGACGAGCCTAGAAACTCTTCAATATCAGATCGTGTGAACGACGAGAATCCATTTCTATCATCGCAAGGCGCCAGATCGCCGTCGTTCGAATTGAACGTATCCAGCACAAAATAACCGCCAGTCAACAAGTGCTCCCGCACCCCGGCCAGACACTGCGCGACCTCTTCGTGCCGCAGATGGTTGAAGGTCCCAAATGGGCAAAAGATCATCCCGAACTTGCGATCCAGGTCGAATCCTCTCATATCGTCCTGAACCCACGAGACATCAACACCAGCATCTTTGGCCTTGAATCTCGCCCGCCGCAACATGGGTTCTGAAATATCCAATCCTGTGATATCGAACCCCTCGCTGGCCAACGGAATCGTAATCCGACCCGTGCCACATCCCAGTTCCAGCAGCGGCTGGCTGGCAAGCCCCTCCCGGAGCCAGAAGTCGATATCATCCTTGGTGGTCAAGCGACTGTCGTAGACTCGTGGGTCGTATGTGATCAGAGGCCGGTTCAATCTCGCACCACCACTAGAACAATCGATGCTTCTTGTACGCCTCTTGCGGGTCCATTCCGTTCAGAATGTCTTTTCGAAGCGCGTTCTCGTCACCCATAATGGCTTCCGTCCGGGTGATCACATCCGCCACTATCGCCGCAGGAATGACCAACACGCCATCCACATCGCCAAGAATGTAATCGCCGGTAGTTATCTCTACCGTGCCAATCGTCACCGGCTCCCCCAGTCCGTCCGCCACCCAGTGGCCAACCACATCTGCGGGCGTCAGGTAGCGGCAGAAGACAGGCCACTTCAATCGCCGGATAAAGTCCGTGTCACGATTGCCGCCATCGACCACGTAGCCTCGAATGCCTCTAGCGTTGAGCGTTTCCGCTGATAGCTCGCCCATGTGCGCGAGTGTGTCATCGTTTGGCTGACAGACAAGCACCGATCCGCCGGGAGCCTTGCTGAGCAAACCGGTCCACGCCATCAAAGTCTCGTCTGCCGATGCCGATCGATCGATATGTCCCGAAAAGGTCCACGCCGGCCCCGCCAGGGTTAGCGAATCGTCCAATGGCCGAATCTCACGTGGCAACAGGCAGTTGCGAACACCCAGCTCGCGCATCACATCGAAAACGGCCCCCGTGTAGCAGGCGCTAAGCCGATCAGCCAGGTCTTGCGACATTCATCGTCCTCTCTTGAACTGAACGAATGTTATTACTTGCAGCCACGAGCGCGAGGAAAGGTTTCCTGCCGAAGATCCCGATGAGTCGGGGAGGCCACTCGAAGAACATCTTTCCGGCATCCGGCCACCACGCTCCATAAATCATTCAACTCTGCAGAACCCACTTGCACGGAACCGTCTCACGTATGGCACAATTTCACGCCGCACACAACTCTGCTCATACGAAGATGGGACACCGATGAAAATCACTGGATTTAGAACACTGGTACTTGGCACGCCGTGGCGCAACCTCACGTACCTGATTCTTGAAACCGATGAGGGAATCAGCGGCATTGGCGAAGCTCGGGTGTTGGGCAAGACGCACACCGTTGGCCAGTACCTGATCGACGTCCAGCGGCACTTCGTTGGCCACGATCCGTTCGATATCGAGGCGCTCTATCGTCGAATGACGCTTCTCGACTTCGGCAAGCCGGGTGAGGTGGTCTACACGGGCCTTGCGCTGGTTGAGCTGGCCTGTTGGGACATCATCGGCAAAGCTACAAATCAGCCCGTCTACCGATTGCTCGGTGGTCAGGTGATTGATCGCGTCCCGGCATACGCGAACGGCTGGTACACAGTTGAGCGCACACCTGAGGGGTTCGCAGAAGCGGCGCAGAAAGTTGTCGCACGCGGGTATCGCGGCATGAAGTTCGACCCGTTTGGCAACGGCGACCTGGAACTGGAGCGCGAGGAGTTCTACCGATCACTGGATCTCATCGAGGCCGTCGCAGCGGTCGCCGGAACACGCGCCCAGATCATGATCGAAATGCACGGCCGATTCGCGCCGCATCAGGCTCGCGAGATCGCACGGGCCATCGAGCACCTGAACATTGGATGGATTGAGGAGCCAACACGCCCCGGCGACGTTCCCGCGCTAGCCTCCGTTCGACAACACACATCGCTGCCCATCGCAACGGGAGAACGGCTCTACGGCGCACCGGAGTTCAGAGAGATCTGGTCCAGCGGCAACGTGGATGTGCTCCAACCAGACATCACACAGACCGGCGGTATTCTCGAGGCCAAGAAGATCGCCTCCACGGCGGAAAGCTACTCGATTATGGTTGCGCCCCACAACGTGGGCGGCGTCATATCAACGATGGCCGCGCTTCACCTCTGCCTCACTCTCCGAAATACGAAGATCCTTGAACATTTCAACGACTTCGCAGATCCCCACGTGAAGAATGCAGGTGACTACTATCCCGAGGTGGTTGATGGCTACTTCCCGGTGCCTGACAAGCCCGGCTGGGGCGTTGAAATCAATGAAGAGTTCATCGCCAACAACCCTCCGGACTATATCAACGGCGTAATTGCAGACCCCGGCCTGAACATGTTCGAA
>DBZV01000209.1:0-145 GCA_002311865.1 Dehalococcoidia bacterium UBA1151 | reverse complement strand
ATTTTTAAGTGACGCAGCCCACGTCGTAGGGACAACCCTTGTGGTTGCCCGGCTGTTGGTTCAGGCCTTGGCTAACCTGAAATGGCGGATTGCGGGCAGGGTACCGCTACGTCCTTGCGCGCAGTCTTAGACATTTAGGTCATGC
>DBZV01000206.1:10831-13345 GCA_002311865.1 Dehalococcoidia bacterium UBA1151 | reverse complement strand
CAACTATTTGGGGCAGGTCACCTTCGCGTAGTCCTGTTTCTGAATTGGCGATGTCAAATATGATCCAGTGCTTAAACGTGCCACCGGGAGCATCAGGATCATCTAGGACAACAGCAAACGCTTCGGTATCGTCTGAAGCGCCAGACCATTCCAAGGGAATCGATCGGTCCTCCCCTTCGCAGGTGTATCGAGCCGGGATTCTCCCACCGTTTCGAAATGCAGGCGTCGTAACTTCAAAAAACCCGGAAAATTCCACTTCTGCAATGGAACCAACTGGCCGAGAATCACCGCCACCGCAAGCGACAGCCAGTGAAATCAGCACGAGACCCAGGACGATAAACCTCAACGCGCTACCTCTCTCAGATGACTCAACATGTGGGACAGTCTAACTGTGTCTTCGAAATCGATAGAGCACCCAAGAATGTGGATCACCCCTATTTGAAGAGAAGGCGAACTATTTGGCGGACCAGGGACCGGCGCACGCTTATCCGCCCCTCTTGAATTGACACGCAGTAAGGCCGTTCATAGAATCGGAGTGTTGGGTGTACCTCAAAATATCCATCTATCCCGCTCTGGATTCGTTTCAATGAGACGCGTGTCTTTAACGAAAAGTGAAACAGGGCATTTAGATGGACGGTCACAGAAAAGGCGTTTGGTAGATCTAAGCCCTCACCTTATATCCGACCGACCCCGGTCGATAAGCGGCATAACTCCCGCTCCAACCACTGACCCATATTTTCCTCTCGTCAACCCCACGCGCCTCTTGATGGGCAACTGTAATCAGCCGGAAGGCATTTCTTGACCAAATTCATATTTGTTACCGGCGGAGTTGTTAGTTCCCTGGGCAAGGGGATTGTTGTTGCATCGCTTGGGCGGATGCTTAAGAACCGCGGTCTCACGATTGGTGTAACAAAGTTGGATCCATATTTGAACGTGGACCCAGGAACAATGTCGCCCTACCAGCACGGGGAAGTGTTTGTCACAGCCGATGGTGCTGAAACCGACCTCGATCTGGGTCACTACGAGCGCTTTATTGATATTGAAACGTCCCAATATTCAAACGTCACCGCAGGCCAGATTTACACCGAAGTGATTGATAAAGAACGGGCTGGCAAGTTCCTTGGGGGAACTATCCAAACCGTGCCTCACGTCACGAATCTGATCAAAGCGCACATCATGGAATTGGCGGAGACATCTAAGGCTGATGTGAGCGTCGTGGAAGTTGGCGGTACAGTTGGTGACATTGAAGGCCAGCCGTTTCTGGAAGCAATACGACAGATGCGGAACGATGTGGGCCGTGAAAATGCTTTCTATGTGCACCTCACCCTGCTCCCTTATATAGGGGCCACCAAAGAGCTGAAAACGAAACCCACTCAGCACAGCGTTCACGCGTTGCGAGCCATGGGTATCCAGCCGGACGCAATAGTGTGCCGTAGCGATTTCGAAGTAACGCCTGACGTCAGGAAGAAAATCTCTCTTCATTGCGATGTGCCATTTGAAGCGGTGGTTGGACTGGAAACTCTGGATACCGTCTACGCGGTTCCTCTGGTACTTGAAGAACAGAAGCTGGGCGACTACATCGTTGACTTCCTCAACATCGACTGTGAGCCCACAAATTTGACTGACTGGTCACTGATGACCGAAGCGATTCGTTCACCCAAGCCCTTCGTCACGATTGCGCTGGTTGGTAAATATGTCGATCTTCCAGACTCTTATATCTCAGTTCTTGAGGCACTGCGGCACGCCGGAATATTTCATAAACGAGACATCAATATTAAGTGGGTGGCGGCTGAGCAGATTGAGAGAGAAGGCCCGGATGAGTTGCTTTCTGACGTCTCAGGCATCGTAGTACCGGGTGGATTTGGTTCCCGGGGTGTTGAGGGTATGATTCTTGCCGCAAACTACGCCCGCACCCGGCAGGTCCCCTATCTGGGCCTGTGCCTTGGGATGCAAGTGATGGTAGTTGAATATGCCAGATCAGAGCTGGGCCTTACGGGGGCACACTCTTCAGAGTTTGATCCTGACTCAAATGACCCGGTAATCGCGTATCTTCCAGGCCAAGAGGATTTGTTAGAAACCGGGGGCACTATGCGTCTGGGAATCTACCCGTGCAAGCTTCGACGGGAGACGGTTGCCGCGAAGGCTTACGGCAAGGACCTTGTGGACGAACGGCACCGTCATCGTTATGAGCTCAATAATGACTATCGGCCAAGGCTTGAAGAAGCAGGGCTGATTGCCAGTGGCGCTTCCCCTGACGGTTCACTGGTTGAGATATCAGAAGTCATGGGCCATCCATTCATGGTTGGCTCTCAATTTCATCCTGAATTCCTCTCCCGTCCCGATCGTCCCCACCCGTTGTTCCGGGAGTTCATCAAGGTAGCCAGGGAGACAATCCGAGAGGGCGGCCAACCCCTGTTGCAACTTGGAGATGAGACCTTGGTGCGGCCGGAGCCGGTGAATATCGCCTCAGACAACGGGTGAGGGTAGGTGCGCCAATGCCGTGTGATACAATTG
>DBZV01000206.1:5006-10755 GCA_002311865.1 Dehalococcoidia bacterium UBA1151 | reverse complement strand
GGTAGCCCGGTCAATCAGGAAACTCCACGTTGGAGCTTTCACCCCTTCTTCACTCCCGCAGTTGGTTCCTTCGATTTAGAAGCAGAACAGTGCGAAACCTCAGGGAGGCTGGCAACAGCCCGGAGCACATAAGCGGCTTCAATTACCGCCATTCCGCAGCGGACAACCGTAGCGCTACCTCGGTCACAAACAATGTCTTGGTCAAAATAAGAGACCCACAAGCCATTCCCTAATACCCCCAAACCTGAATTAAATACCAATGTAGCGAATTTGGTCCGGTAAGGCCTGTATTTCAGGCAAGGGCCGATGTACGCGCAGACACAGCATCTGGAGGATTACCAGCTGGCAACCACACAACAGTCGCGAGGCAGAAATCGCTCAGGCGGAAATCGCAGGCGACGCAGTTCCAACAACCGCAATAGAGGCGGAGGCGCCGCAAATGGCGCGCCAGTCTTGCCGGAGCTCACCGAAGAGGAGATGAAATCTCAACTCGGTGATCTTGGAGCCAAGACCACCGATGAACTCAGAAAGATGGCGCTGGAGAAAAATCTCAAAAATGGGATCCCGCCCCGCCGCACTGAGTTAATCCTTGAGTTACTAACCCACGCCGCTGAGGAGAATAATCTTCTTCTTGGCGCAGGCATCCTGGATGTAATGACAGATGGCTATGGGTTTTTGCGCCAGCCAAACGGCACTCGCGGAACCGCGGCGCAAGATATCTATGTAGCGCAATCACAAGTCCGGAGATTCAACCTCCGTACCGGAGATCTGCTGGCCGGGCAGGTTCAGGCACCCAAAGAAAACGAGCGTTATTACGGACTCATCCGTATTGAAGTGGTGAACGGCCAGAGCCCAGAGGATGCGCGCCAGCGGCCACGATTTGAGGATATGACCCCTCTGTTCCCGGAGGAGCGATTTATCCTCACTACCACTCCCAAGCTATATGCCACCAGGCTCATTGACATGGTCTCACCCATCGGCAAGGGTCAGCGAGCACTAATTGTTTCCCCGCCAAAAGCAGGTAAAACGATTTTGCTTCAGCAGATAGCAGACGGCATTACCGCCAACCAGCCTGACGTCCACCTTCTTGTCGCACTCATTGGTGAGCGACCGGAAGAAGTTACAGACATGCGGCGCTCGATCGATGGCGAGGTGTTTAGCTCTACTTTTGATGAACCAGTAGAAGATCACTGTCGCGCAGCTGAAGTCGCACTCGACAGAGCCAAGAGGCTGGTGGAATCCGGCGCAGACGTCGTCATCCTTGTAGATAGCCTTACCAGGCTTGCGCGGGCATACAACATAGCAGTGCCCAGTTCCGGTAAGACGCTCTCCGGTGGTATGGACCCCAATGCGCTCTATCCACCGAAGCGATTCTTTGGCGCAGCGCGCAACGTTGAGAAGGAAGGTAGCCTCACCATTATCGCAACCTGCCTTATTGATACCGGTAGTCGACTGGACGACCTCATCTATGAAGAGTTCAAAGGCACCGGCAACATGGAACTCCACCTTAATAGAGGATTAGCCGAACGCCGCATCTACCCTGCGATTGATATTC
Source organism: Dehalococcoidia bacterium UBA1151 (assembly GCA_002311865.1). Taxonomy (GTDB): domain Bacteria; phylum Chloroflexota; class Dehalococcoidia; order Lucifugimonadales; family Lucifugimonadaceae; genus UBA1151. Next base: position 9,200 of record DBZV01000206.1, on the reverse strand, counting down.
AGCGCAGCGGAACCCGTCGTGAAGAGCTTCTCCTTACTGAGACGGAGTTACGGCAGGTCTGGCTACTGCGGCGGATGGTATCCATCATCTCCAATGAATCTGGAAAGCCGGAAGAAGGCACGGAGCGCGTCATTGAGAGATTGTCCAAGACGCAGACAAATGAAGAGTTCCTGGCCGGGTTGATGAAGCCAGAAGCTGCAACTGCTTCTGCATAGGTGTGAATAGATTCCGTTTATTTTGCGCGAAGTAGTAATACACGGGTAACAAAATCCATTGACACTATTTCACGGCGACGATTAGCGTTGTTGCCAACTGATGGAGTGAACCGGGCATCCGGGGAACGAAACAGAACACGGAACCGGATAAAACCGGTTTGGTCGCACTACGAAACCGAGTGTGAACGTGAGGAAAAAGCCGCTTGACACCAGTCGAGCGGAATGCAAAAATTCTCACGTTTGCGAATCCAGACGGAAGCGCGGCCGTTTGTGTCGTTTCTTTGGTCTGGTTCTAACCAACGTAAATTTGTATCGGTAGCTCCCTGCTCCGCTACATATATATAGAGACTCTGGTCGGACCACTGCTACAGGCAAAGGGGCGTTCCCGGTGCCGGTGGTACCGAATACAGGAGCCCAGTAAGAGGGGGACTGACGCTGTGAAACTATCAGCGAAATTGGTAACCGCTCTAGCAGCTTTAGCGCTGGTAGCAGTGGCAGTGGCCGGTTTGATCGGTACGAGCAATGACGTTCGAGCCGACGTTAACGCCACGATCAGCCTTGATAAATCGTGGTACACCGCGACTGGCGCGGTAAAGGTCACGATTCAGGATGCTGACCGCGATACAGCAACGGCTGCGACCACAAACTTTACGTTCGCCGCCGCGGGCGGTGTGACGCAATTCTTCGATTTGGATGACAATCTTGCCGATTCGAACGGCGATGGTGTAATCGACTCGTCAGACTTTGCCATTTACGATGTTGGGGTTTCGACATCCACCCGAGATGTTGATTTTGCGGTGGTGCAGAACAACTCGCCAACTGGCGGTGTGTTTATTGCGTTGATCGGTACCCTCACAGGCGGTACCGACGATAACCTGACAATCGCGTACGACGTCGACACGATACAGCAGATCACCACCGGCGCGACAATTAGTAGCACTCAGGATTCCACAGGAATCACCTTGACCCTGACGGAGACGAGCGCTGGTAGTGGTGGTGAGTTCTCGGTAACAGTGACTCTCGCCGCAACTACAAGTACGTCAACGCTCAAGCTTGCTAACCTTGACCAGGACACGATCACGGCGTCATTTGTTGACGATAGTCCCGTGTCAGGTACTTCGGTCACCGTGACCGATGCGGCGACGGTTGAGACAACCGGGCCGACGGTTGACATAACTTCTCCCGCCGACGCGTTGAAGACGCAGGAACGGAAGCCTTCATTCGTCGTACAAATTACGGACAACGAATCTGGTGTTGACCAGGACACGATCTTATTCAACATTGTGTCTAACGTTGGCGGGGCGGCTGGTGCCGGCGTTGGTAATTTTGCCGCAGATGACATCACCACTTCAGGTGGGATTATCACCGCGGAATTCACACCAGCAGCGAACCTGCTAGATTCGGGCGACTCACCTCAGCAAACTATAGTTAGCTGGAATGTGACGGTTTCTGACATTGCGGGCAACGCAGGTCAAACAGACTCTGACGCCGATACGGCAGGCAACCAGGACAACACGCTGAATGTTGACCGTGTTGCGCCGAATATCGTGTCTGCAACAGTAGGTACGGTCTGGGACGCTGATGCACTGGCTTATGACGCCACTGCCGACGACCCAACATCAGTGGTTGTCGTCTTTGACGAGGACCTTGATGCATCGACGGTTTCGGAATCTGACTTCCTCGTGGCCGGTGTTACGCCGATAGCAGCGCAGGTATTCAGCGATGCCAAGGACACAGTGCAGCTCACATTGGCTGGTGCTCTTGCTCCAGATGCAACTCCATCCGTTACGGTAGTTTCTGCTCTGGGTGACTCAGCTGGGAACACGTCTTCAGTGGACAGTGCTACGGCAGCAGACAGTCTTGCGCCGACCTTCACGGCGACGCTGAGCGTGACTCTGACGAAAGATACCGTTGACATCACGATCACAACTGACGAGCCTATTCAGGGCAACGTGCCTGTGATCACCGTCCACACGCCAGGCGCTGGCACTTCAACGGTTGCTCGTGCAATTACGGGCATCAAGGTGACTGGCACCAATACGTGGGAAGTCGAAATTGATGAGACCGATGACCTCCTCGCTGATGGTGACCAGGCAATTGAAATCACCGGTTCCGACGCAGCTGGCAACGCCGGCTCACTCGGTGGCAGTGATGCTTCTGCTAGCAGTGCAGTGACATTCGAAGTCGACACCGCTCTGGCATCGCCAACGTTCACGCCTGCAAACGGAACAACGATTACGAATGCAAGTCCGTTTGTTCAGGTTGAGTACGCTGAGGCAGTAACCCTTACAGCCGCAACGTTTACAACTGGCAGCGGAACTGCGGTAGACGTTTTGGCCGCATTGAACGCAAGCACGGCGGACAACAAGTTGTTCGTCCTCTCACCGGGGAGCTTCCCGGGTGACGCAGCTGCACTTACCCTTGACGATCACACCATCACAGTTTCCGCAACAGATGCTGCGGATAATGACAGTGATGATGACTCGGCGGAGTTCACGGTTGACGAGCGCGATGACTTCAGTCTTGCTCTGATCGCTGGCTGGAACCTCGTGTCCCTGCCTGGTGTACCTGCTGACGGCTCCATCAATGCTGTTATTACTGACAGCGACGTGACGACAGTTCTTACCTACGATGCATCCTCTGGCAGCTTCAAGACTTCGGTCCGTGATGCTGTGAGCGGTCTGTTGACAGTAAACAGTCTGGCGTCACTCGATGGGACTCAGGGAATCTGGGTAAACACAACCTCGTTCGACCCGATCACGGTTGCAATCCCTGCAATTGCTGCAGCCACTCTGCCTCCAACGATTTCGATCGCTGTAGGTTGGAACCTGATTGGTGTAATTGATGTCAGTGGAGACATCGTAGATGGTGCCGACGTTGCAGCAGCTTCCGTCTACTTCTCGGGCGTAGAGGTCTCGAAGATCTACGGCTATGACGCTTTGACCGGCGCCTTTACTGCGGTTGAAGCTGACGATCAGGTAACGGTTGGTGATGGCCTCTGGGTCTTCGCAACCGAAGCCGGGACAGTCACGCCGTAACACGGTTTGATTGAACCTGCCAAAAGGCAATAAAGGACACCCCCTCCCCAAACGCGGGGAGGGGGTGTTCTCTTGCAAGGGATACTTTTTCCGATGAAATTGGTACGTCTCATAGCCGTGATAGCCGCAATTGTTGTGGTCGCGCTGTTCTCGTTTGATCAGAGAGATACGTCTGCCCAGGCTCCGCCCTCGATGAGCCTGGTGATCTATCAGGGCAATGTCACTATCGCAGGCGAGCTGGCGCCGGATGGTCTTGAGGTGACGGCTCGAATAGGCGATAAGTTTGAGTCGACGCCAGTGACGATTGTCAATGGTCGCTACGTAGGTCTGACTGTTGGGCCGATCGGTGGTGCACAAGGTGACCCGATTACGTTTCTTCTCGAAGGCAGCGTGGGGGCTGATCAACAGCCGCTATTTATGGTGGCCAGTTATCCGAAGTCTGAAGTCCTTGACTTGAACTTCTCATCCGCCCCAATCCCAACGCCAACGCCGACTCCTATCATTATCGATGCGGCACTGTATGAAGGCAGAGTTATCACTGGTGGCTTTGTCGCGTCAGACGGCGTTCCTATTTTTGCCGTGATCGACGATTACGTTTCGCCAACGGTATTTACCCGCGACGGGATGTACAGCTTGGTCGTAAACCCAAGAGAAGATCGATACATTGGCTTGGAAGTGCGGTTCTTCATTGGAGTTACTGAGATGGGCGAAGTTTCCCTCCAATCTGATACATACACTCCTGGAAAATTCAATACAGATTTCAACCTGACTTTTCTTGTTGCTCCTACTCCTACTCCCACCCCAACGCCAACGACAATCCCAACCCCAGTTCCTTCCCCAACGCCAACGCTAACGCCAACGCTAACGCCAACACCAACGACAATCCCAACCCCAGTTCCTTCCCCAACACCAACGCTAACGCCAACGCCAACACCAACACC
>DBZV01000206.1:0-4904 GCA_002311865.1 Dehalococcoidia bacterium UBA1151 | reverse complement strand
CTCCTACGCCTACGCCAACTGCAATCCCGGCCCCAACTCCGGTGCCAACGGAGACGGCAGTTCCGATGCCTGAGCCGGAGGAGTCCGGTGGCGGTAGTTGCAGTGGCCCTCACGGGACTACGTCCGCAGGCCATCTTGGTCTGCTCGCCCTGCCTTTTGCTCTTTTCATCTGGAGACGACGACCGCGGGTATAGCCGGTTGTGATGAAAGATTCTGCTAAATAAGAAGAGCCCGGTCACGATGACCGGGCTCTTCTTATTTAGTTTCGTGTAGTGGGCCAGACTCAGCCAGTCACCGATGCGTCTATACAGCTACTCGGGACTTCGTCAGTCCCAGGTCCCTGGCTGCCTGGCGCACCTGAGCCTGCTCTTCGTCGTTCAGCGTGTTCAGGGGCGGGAGCGGCTTACCGCAGTCGATGCCCAATCGCTCGCTGAACACAGTCTTCACATTATGTGCTGCAGAGCCAAACATTCTGCAAAGCTGCACAACATCAAACGTCTCTTCCTGTCGGGCTGTCGCGGTTTCCATATCGCCGGCTTCCCAGGCCTTGAACAGATCAACATAGATCCATGGCGCAATTCCCGGAGGCGCATCCACAACGCCAATGCCGCCGTAGCTAAGTGCGGGAAGAAGAAGATGACCGTTGCCCACAAACGCTGCAAGGCCCATTCGCACATAGAATCGCAGGTCAGAGAAGTTGGCGGCCGAGTGCTTCAAACCAGTGAGCTGTGGCACCGCGGCCTGAATCTTTTCCATCAGCGGTGGGATGACCTCAACTTGAGTCATTTGCGGCAGGTTATATGAGAAGAACGGAAGGTCCGCGGCGTCCGCAACCCGCTGGTAGTGCTCGATCAGCGATCGATCCGTTGGGCGGTATGTGATCGGCGGAACGCAGCAGATTGCATCACATCCAGAGTCACGGGCTGCTTTGGCTGCCAATACCGCACTGGCGGTGGTTGGAGCGCCAACATGCATTATCGATAACACACGGCCCTGACAGACCTCTCCGGTGATTCTGGCAACGGTGGTGCGTTGCTGATCGTTCATGATCGCACCCTCGCCAGTACCTCCAGCATTCCAGAAGCCATTTACGCCATGCGCAATGTTGTCTTCCAGCACTGCACGGTAAGCCTTTTCGTTCACCGTTCCATCATCGTGAAATGGCGTTGGAACCGCCGGGAATATTCCTTTCCATTTGCCCAGGTTTCCGTTTTGTGATGCCAATGAGTTCTCCATCTCTTGAAATAGACCTGATCCATTGCCGCGGCACGATACAACTTGATCTGGTCTGGCACAAGCCAACTGGGGCCTCAAACGGCACGACTGATCGCGAAACAACGCGTGATGCGTCCCGACGAATCGGGACGCATCTAGGAAGAGGAGAAGTGGAGGAGTATGGCCGGTCAGCCCGGGGAGACCGACCGACCACGTGACGAGGTTGGAGGGAACCTGTCTAAGCGTTGGGCTCCGGAGGTACCGGAACTTCAAATATCTGACCGCCTTCAAATCCGGGTATCTCGATCTGGAATCTGCTGCCTTCCCCTGGGCTGAATCCACCGCCGAATCGACCAAAGCTGCCCCTGCCGGGCCCGCGGCGATGGTGGCCTCGTCGACCATTCTCGCGATCTGGCTTGAGCTCCTCGACAACATCAGGTCGTGCGTCATACCAAGCGGCGATCGCATCAGCCTGCTCTTGCGTGATCGTACCGTCAGCTACAAGGGCGTCCAGTCTGGACTCTTGATCCATTGGGCCACCACGGTGGCCGCGGCCGGCGTGACCAAGCTCATCGAGGATCGCTGGCTTCGAGTCCTGCCACGCGACGACTTCATCGGCCTGCTCCTGCGTGATCGTTCCGTCGGCTACCAGGGCAGCCAGTCGTTCCGCCACGGCCTCGTCTTTCAATTCCGTCCGCGCCTGGCTGAAGGCATCGCCCAACTCACCTGCATCGATGCCCAGGATCTCTGAGACTCGGGTTCGCAAGTCAGTCGCGCCATCGCCGCGATGGTCGTTTGTTGCGGCCAGTGCGCCGCCTGAGAGTGCTGCCAAGGCAACCACTCCGATTGCTGTGCTTATCAGGTGTTTTCGCTTGATCATTTGGTGTTCTCCGTGCTCTTGCTGTGCCGCCGATTGCCCGGCCTGTGTCTGTTTCGGTGAGACCATGATTCGCCCGGAATGTTCAGAACTCCTTGTGAAATTCTTCAGATAATCTGTGGTTTCGGGCTGCTAAACTCCACGGCGACTCATGGGAATCTGGAAAACATGGAGTGAGTGAATTGAGCCGTCCGAACGTAGTTTTGATAATTGCCGACGATATGGGCTACGGCGACTTTGGTCGTTTCAATAACGGCTACGTTGAGACCCCAGCCCTCGACCAACTCATCGACGACGGCACGTGCCTCACTCAGCATTACGCCGGATCAGCGGTCTGTTCGCCATCCAGAGCCGCACTCCTCACCGGCAGATATCCCATTCGCACAGGCGCCATCACCCCGCAGGAAGTGCTTGGCTTGGACCGAATCGCTCTGGGCGAGACAACCATCGCCGATCACTTCAAGAGTGCTGGATATGCCACCGGAATGGTGGGCAAATGGCACAACGGCGCACTTGATCCTCGGTTTCATCCCAACGCCCGCGGCTTCGATGAGTTTGCCGGTTTCCGCGGTGGCTGGGCCGACTACTACAAGTGGCGACTTGACCGAAACGGCCAGTTCGAGATGTCGGATGGCCGGTATCTGACGGATGTGCTCACGCAGGAAGCTATCGGATTCATCCAGCGCCACCAGTCGGAGCCGTTCTTCCTCATGGTGCCGTACAACGCCCCTCATTCGCCGTTGCAGGCACCGGAGGCGATCACCGACAAGTACGTTTCCAAGGGGCTCTCCCGCGGCATAGCGCTCACCTACGCGATGATCGAAGTGATGGATCAGGGCGTCGCAGCAATCAGGCAGTTGTTGGAGACGACAGGTCTCTCAGACAATACGATCTTCATGTTCACGTCAGATAATGGCCCTGCGCTCATGCTGCGCGACGATCAGGTGCCAGAAGGCGTATCGGTTGATACCACTCGCTGGAACTGCGGCTTCAACGGCGCAAAGGGGAGCGTGTACGAGGGAGGCATACGCGTGCCAATGATCATGCACTGGCCTGTTGGCATGTCGGGTGGCGGGCGCGAACTCACCGATGCGATGCACTTCATCGATTGGCTGCCTACTCTAGCTTCAATGTGCGATGTACCAATCGATGGCGGCAAACCGCTCGATGGCGTTGACGTGACTCAGATCCTCCAGGGCGATGCTCAGCCCAGCTACCCCGACCGGTTTTGGCAGTGGAACGGCTACCGCCCCATCGGAACATCTAACGCCGCCATGCGAAGTGGCAGCTGGAAGCTTGTGCGCCCCGTAAACACCGGAATCCACTTTGCGACCCCGGAAGACGAAGAACTCTCGGAGCGGTACGTGGAGAAAGATATTGAGTACAAGTACCAGCCGGAAAACATCCCTGAGATATTCCGATGGTCTGAGCCGAACCGGGTAATTCCGGATCCCCCACCCGTAGAGTTGTACGATCTCAATTCTGATCCCAACGAGCAGAATAACCTGGCCGCAGATCAGCCTCAGCGAGTAACTAAGATGCTAAATGAACTGCAGTCGTGGTTTGAAGAAGTGGAGACTGAGCGACAGGCGATACCGGCCGTTTAGCCGCCAACGCGGCGGCAATAATCTCCTCGTCGTGGCGTCGCATCTCCCAGAACGCCAGGAAAACATCCCACACCTGGGGGACAGTGGTGCACTCAAATATTTCGCGTCGTCGGATGCGGGCTCGCCAGCCGTTCGTGATGTACCAGGCCAGGTTCTTCTTGATCTGGATGAGTGCCTTGCGCTCCCAGAGATGCTCCTCCATTAGCCGCACGTGATCTTCAATCACGCCCCGCTTGTACTGATCCTGCGCATCCCGGTCCATGTACTCGAACCCCTCCGAGAATATCCAGGGAGCACCCATTGCGCCGCGTCCCACCATGACCGAAGCGCAGCCGGTCTGCTCAATCATCAGGCGCGCCTCGGCCCGTGAAGTAACGTCGCCGTTGCCGGTGACGGGAATATCAACCGCATCCACAACGTCCCGAATAATCTCCCACGGCGCCTTGCCGGTGAACTTCTGCGATCGCGTTCGGGGGTGCACGGTGATGCCATCGACACCGATAGACTCGGCCAGTTCCGCCACCTCAACTGCGTTCAGATGCTCATAGTCCCAGCCGCCGCGTATCTTGATCGTTAGCGGGACGGATATCGCCTCTCGCACGGACTCCAGAATGGCGCGAGTGCGGTCCAGATCCTGCATCAGGGCAGCGCCCTTGCCTTTGGCCACGATCTTCCGGGCGGGGCAGCCCATGTTGATGTCGATCAGCGCCGCGCCACGGTCTTGGTTGAGCCGAGCAGCGGCGGCCATCACCTCCGGATCGTAGCCGGCGAGCTGCACCGCCATCGGGTGCTCGTCGGCACAGTTGGTCGCCATCTGCAGGGTTCTCCGGTTGTGCCGGATCATCGCCTCCGAGGCGATCATCTCCGAGACCACCAGACCCGCGCCGAGTTCCTTGACCAGGCGCCGGAACGGCAGGTCCGTCACCCCGGACATGGGCGCCAGGATCACCGGATCGGCGACGGCGAGGGGTCCGATATTGATGGTCATTGTTTAGGCATATCGCGCAATTGCACAAATCATGTGCATAATTAACCAATTAAAACCAAAATTTCAACGGCCTGTTATCAGGCAAGGACCACGTCTGTGACAAATTTGACGCCAGGATAGGCGAGTGTCAGCAACAGGTAGGCCAATAGAACGTAGCGTGCGGCACGACGCCCGCGAACACCGGTGCGACGGTCGGCGATCAGCAGCACGACGATCA
>DBZV01000011.1:3180-3464 GCA_002311865.1 Dehalococcoidia bacterium UBA1151 | reverse complement strand
TAGGAATTCGTTCTCGATTGAGTCTAGCATAGGGGTATCGCTCCGGAAGGTCAGCCACCTCGCGATTCAAGCTCCAGCCGATATACCCTGCTTTTGCGTTCGCCGGTTAGTTCTATTACCGCCTGAACGAGCGCTCGCCCCTTGAGTCCGCGCTCCCGCTCAGCGCGGATGGATTCAACAATGTACTCATCGGTAAGCGCCACCGCTGCCTGCGGCGCGCCTTCGATGACGATAACGAACTCTCCGCGCGGTTCATCAAAGTAATCTCTGGCCTGAATTGCCGT
>DBZV01000011.1:2596-3096 GCA_002311865.1 Dehalococcoidia bacterium UBA1151 | reverse complement strand
CCTCGAAACGTCTCTTCGTACAGCTTTGATAGCTCTCTGGAGATAGATAGCTGTCGGTCTCCGAATATGCGATCGATATCGGTGAGGGTTTCATAGATCCGATGTGGCGCCTCGAAAACTACTGCGGTCTCGCCCCTTCCGCGCAGCTCCTCCAAGGCCGTTTCTCGCTCGGCGCCGTTACGAGGAACGAACCCACCAAATGAGAAGTTGTCGGCTTCGAACCCGCTCACGGAAAGGGCGGCGATCAGGGAGGATGGGCCAGGGATCGTGATTGCATCATGACCGCGTTTGGCGACCGCACGCACCAGTGAGCTGCCCGGGTCGCTGATCGCAGGTGAGCCTGCGTCTGTGACGAGCGCAGCATCTCCTGAGTCCAAAGCGGTGAGCACCCGTTCGATTGATGTTTCGTCGGAGTGGAGGTGATGACTGATCAGCAGTGGCGATGCATTGATATAGCTCAGGAGCTTTCGGGTGATACGCGTATCTTCCGCAACCACCGT
>DBZV01000011.1:2155-2456 GCA_002311865.1 Dehalococcoidia bacterium UBA1151 | reverse complement strand
GGCTGTGTTCTCCCGCGTCCGGTTGCTGTACGATTTTGCACGCTCAAGTAAATATCACATCAGTTGGGGGACAAGGCGAAGCGCATGGCGGAGGTCAGTACCGGGAATCGGTTTGTGTGCAGCGTTTGCGGTGCAGAATTCATTGTTACCAGAGGCGGAGACGCCTCGATCACATGCGACGGCCAGCCCCTTGATCCGAAGTAGTGGGAGTTCCTGATGGCTAACCAACTTGGCAAACGGTACGAGTGCGGCGTCTGCGAGACCACCATTCTCTGCACCAAGGCGGGCGAGGGCGAGTTGA
>DBZV01000011.1:1551-1951 GCA_002311865.1 Dehalococcoidia bacterium UBA1151 | reverse complement strand
TCTCAGGATCGACGCCGAGTTTACGCAGGTCTGCGATGGTCTCAAACAGGAACTCACCTACGGCTTGTTCCTGTTTTGATTGCTCGCTAGAGGTGCTCACCGTATTTACCACTTCCGAGGGGATGCGACTATCACTGGCGACGCGCCAATCCACCTTTGCTCGCTCAACCCGATTCTGTAGCTCAGCCGCGTACGAAAGTGCAGGCATGGCCTTCGGCACTGCATCGGCGATTCGCCGTACGCCGCCCTTCTCTACGCGCTTGAGCTGATCCCAGTTCTGGAGCACGTCTTCAGCAGTTTCCGCCGTGGTGTCCCCGAATACGTGAGGGTGTCGGCCGATCATCTTGGCGGCGGCAGAGTGGACGATATCGCCCAGTTCAAACTCGCCAGCGGCCTTTGC
>DBZV01000011.1:1104-1436 GCA_002311865.1 Dehalococcoidia bacterium UBA1151 | reverse complement strand
ATCTCTGCATGGAAGAGCACATGCACCAAAAGATCGCCCAACTCCTCGGTCATCGCTTTGGGATCATCTGCATCGACCGCTTCAATCAGTTCGTATGTCTCTTCAAGCAAGTATTTCCGGAGTGTCGAGTGTGTCTGCTCCCGATCCCAGGGNNGAGTGGAGTATTCAAAAATCGGACAGGGTGGAGCGACGGCGTCGGTAACGCCGAACACGATTATGGCACTCCGGACCAGACTGCGAGATATCACAGCACTCTGGGCTACGGGCGCAATTCTTGCCGGGATCGCCTTGCCACTGTTTCTGATTACCGGAAACGTGCGGGTGATCACCAA
>DBZV01000011.1:614-989 GCA_002311865.1 Dehalococcoidia bacterium UBA1151 | reverse complement strand
TCATCATGGCTGTACGAGTACGACTTTAATCGTTACGACATTGAGCGCCGAACGGGCCTTCCACGGGAAGAGCTTCGTCGGGCGTCGGACGACATCGTTGACTACTTCAACAATGAAGATGAGCTGCTGGTAACGCAGGTCAACTTTGGCAATGGCGATGTTCCCCTCTACCAGCAGCGCGAGATCTTGCACATGCGGGACGTCAAAGACCTGATGCTGTTCGTGAACAACGTGGAGCGTGCCACGTTTGGGTTCTTGCTCATCTTCATGATTGCTGGACTGGTTGCGAGAGGGTGGCAGTTCATGCCACTGTTGCGCCGAATGATGATTGGGGCAGGTATTGGCACCTTGATCACCGTGATCTCAGTGGGCGTT
>DBZV01000011.1:0-333 GCA_002311865.1 Dehalococcoidia bacterium UBA1151 | reverse complement strand
TAGCCGGAGTTGCGCCACTGGTCGATGACCGCGGGTAGCTCTGTGAGGTCCTCTATCGCGTAGTCGGGGGTGACGGCGGGGTCGCTGTCATCGTGGCCCTTGATCCAGACTGTGGACATTCCGACGCGGTTTGCGCCCATCACATCGGAGTGTAGTTGATCGCCAACATGAATCGCGTCGGCTGGATCGCGCTGTAGTTCGTCCAGCGTCATTTGAAAGATGCTGGCGGTCGGTTTCGCAACACACGCCTCGTTTGAGAACGTGGTTACGTCGAAATACTCCAGCCAGCCCAGTTGGGTGAACCAGCGACGGTACATGGTCGCTGACGTGAAG
>DBZV01000134.1:15199-16168 GCA_002311865.1 Dehalococcoidia bacterium UBA1151 | reverse complement strand
GCCCATGCCCCCGCGCGAATGGGACATCGAGGACGTGCGCGTAGACGGCTCAACAGTGACGGTCACCGTGCGCGTCTATGGCACCGCCGACTACACAGTCCTGATCGATGGAATCGCGTCCGATGAGACCCAACTTTCACTCCCGCTGATTCAGCACATCTTCAAGAACGTTGCATCTGGCACACACGAACTCACCGTATCCGACGTGGTTGGCCATGTTGACGGGCAGGTGGTCGAAGTTCCATAACTCTGCGTGAACGAGTCTGATCAGCAGACGCCCTGACCTACCCACCTCAGGTACAAGTTCCAGTATCCTCGCGGCGCCCGTTTCAATCATTCCGGGGAGAAGGTCATCGTGACAAAGTTCGTCATCAGTGGGGGCATCATCATCGATGGTCTGGGTGGCAAGCCAGTTCAAAGCGGCGCGCTGCTAATCGAGGATGGCAAGATCGCCGCGGTTGGTAACGCCAACGAAATCGCCTCAACCCCTAATGCAACGACCATCGACGCAACCGGCAAATTCGTCATGCCCGGCATCATCGACTCCCACGTCCACGTCACGCCAAACCAGGATATCCCCGACGACCCGCGTGTTCATCTGCGGGTTGGATTCAACGCCATCAACACGCTGAGGCAGTCGCTCGACCGCGGCGTGACAACCGTCGTCAGCATCACCGGTGGCCCTTCTGCTGTGGAGCTTACGATGGCGATTAATGAAGGCTACGTTGACCGGTGTGCCAGCCAACTTGTGGCAGGCGTAGTAAACGCTTCCGGCGGGCACGTGCGCGGACGGCACGCCGATGGTCCATGGGAGATCCGGAAGGCAGTGCGAGAACTCGCCTCTGCCGGTTGCAACCTGATCAAGACCGCTGCAACCGCCGGATTCCAGTGGGAGCATGAGCGTGTTCACTGGCCCGACTACACAGAGGAAGAGCTCACAGCGCTTGTGGATGAGGCGCGCATGAGAGA
>DBZV01000134.1:0-15152 GCA_002311865.1 Dehalococcoidia bacterium UBA1151 | reverse complement strand
AGATATGCCGGTGGCGGCCCACGCCCACTCGCAGCCAGGCCTGAACTACGCCATCAACGCCCGCGTCCACATGATCCATCACGGCGCGCATATCGATGATGAAGCGTTAGAAGGCATCACGCGGGAGGAGCTCTACTTCGTTCCAACCCTCTTCGTCACCAGCACTGACCACGTGGCGAAAGTTCCGCAGCCCTGGACAAAGGAACGTATGGAGCACGCTCATCCCATCCACCGGGAAGGCGTCCGAAAAGCGCACAAAATGGGCACGAAGATCGCTCTGGGAACGGATGGCGGACCCGGTGACGCAATGGTGGAACTGTCAGAACTGGTGGACTGCGGCCTATCTCCAATGGATGCCATCGTGGCTGGTACCCGAAACACGGCGGACGCGCTGCTGATTCTCGATCGTGTGGGCACCCTCGAACCAGGAAAACAGGCCGACTTGCTAATCATAGACAAGAATCCTCTTGAAGACATCAGAGTTCTGCAGGATCGTGACAACCTTGCGATGGTAATGGCCCGCGGCGAGGTGCAGACAACGTCCGACGAGATGCGCGCTCACCTCAACACCAGACTCGGCGGCCCGCCACGACGCATCGTCCGCGTCACGCTCGATCAGTAGACAGCGCGGAAGCAACCTGCACGCACCGTCTATCGCCGCTCTTCTCTCGCCAACCCAGTGCAGGCTCCACCAAGCTGTGAAAAATCACCCGTTAAAGAGACATGAATTCATGCCCGATAGGTATTGATTGCGCCGTATGCAAGGCGTAGCTTTGAGGAAGAGTCACTGAAGCACAAATGTGCACGTGGCTGACACCCGCATTTTGGCGGGTTCATTTTTCAATATCAGGTTTTGGACCGTCCTGATGGACCCTGGCGGGCGATTCATCACGGCGGATCGGGATCAAGGATTTTCAGATGTTGCGTCAGGGTCGCGCTACGCTCCACCGCGAGCGGACAGCCACCACAACTCCCTCCCCCGTACGGGCCAGCCGGCCGCCACTGCTACCGGCATTGCGCGTCCCAAACTACCGCAAGTTTCTGGTCGGAAATGGCGTCCATTTCCTGGCTCGAATCATGGATGCGGCAGTCATGGCGTGGATCATCCTTGGCTTCACCGATTCGCCATTTCTGGTCGCGCTCACCTTCGTAGCTCGCATGGCGCCAATGGCGTTCGCTGGTCCCTTCGCAGGAATCCTGGCCGACCGGATGAGCCGCGCCTCCGTCATGCGAATCGCACGCACGGTGATGATCGTGAACTACCTGGCAATGGCGGCGCTACTGGCCACAGATTTCCTCTCGCTCTGGCATCTCTACACAGTCATCGTTATCGGCGGAACAGCGTGGACGTTCGACATGGCTGCACGAAGAGCAATGACACCCGATCTGGTGGACTCACGGCTACTCGCAAATGCCATCGCACTGGACGTGATGGTCTTTACATTCATGCTGATGCTGGGACCAATCGTCGCTGGCGCGCTGCTGCCATATGTGTCCTCAGCAGGTATCTTTGCGATGCTGGCTCTTTTCGTCGCGGCTTCCCTGGTGATTATCCAGGGCGTCGACTCCGATGTGGAACCAACGCGTCGACCAACGTCCAACTTCATGGCTCTGCTCACGGACGGGTTCGCATTCGTGCGAGCGCATCCTCCCGTAGCCGCTGCCCTTCTGGTCGCCGTAGCCAGCGAGGGGTTCGCGTTTTCGTTCATCCCGCTGGTCCCGATCTTTGCGACAGACATCCTTGACGTGAGCGCGACGAAGCTCGGGATTCTCTTCTCAGCTGAGGGCTTTGGCGCCATCGCAGCAAGCCTTGCGGTTGCGATACTGAGCCAACGCACCTTCAACTTTGGGCGGCTAATGCTGTTCGGATCAGGCGGCGCAATGCTGACCGGGTTCGCACTCGCATTCTCGCCCTGGTACGGGCTGACGTTTGCGTTGCTGGTGGTGCTCGGCGCGCTGGGATCGCTCTTCTTCATGATGCAGAGCAACCTCATCTTCTCTCTCACGCCAAAAGAATCGCGCGGCCGAATCGTGGGCCTTCAAATGCTGGTCATCGGCATGTTCCCCGTGGGCTCGCTACTGGTGGGAATCCTGGCATCTCTGTTCAGCCCCCAGATGGCCGTTGCGACTATGTCCGCTATCGGTGCGATATTCCTGGTGATCGTCACCGTGGCCTTCCCGGTCTTACTACGAGGCACAACAAAAACGAACTGATCCCGATGGCTGGTTCGGAGTAGAAGCATGACCACCGGTGATATCACGCCGGTAGAAGCAGAAGAACAGGCAGGGCCGATCGAATTGGCCAGGCCCTCCAGATATTGGCCAGCGCCGTTCCGACAGAAACAGTACCGACCTGTCCTCGTTGCTGGACTGATCTCCTACAACGGCAGGTTCATGGATCTCACGCTGGTCGCTTGGCTGGTCGTCCAATCCACCGACTCTCCGCTGGCGATCACGATGGTCACAACGCTCCGTTTCCTGCCGTTTTTGTTGATTGGCCCATTCATTGGTGTCGCCCTGGACCGGCTCCCACACCTGCGAGTCCTTCGCACGGCACAGTTTGGCTCGCTGATCATGGCGCTCGCGATGGCGGTGACAATAAGCATTGTTGGCCCGGATCTGACGCTTCTGTACGCCTACTCCTTCATCATGGGCACCACCTGGACGCTGGAGATGTCCACCCGAAGGGCGTTCATAAGAAGAAGCCTGGGCGCAGCGGCGGTCACTTCGGGTCTCGCACTGGAATTCCTGGCCCTGTATCTGGGCGCGATGATCGGCTCGAACATCGCGGGTTTGCTGATCACCAGAGTCCCAGATCCCACCTTGTTCATTGGTATTGCGGTGCTCTACGCCATCTCAACCTTTCTCATGCTGAGTGTGAAAGATCGGACCACCAAAGACACCGTGACGCCGGTTGACCCTCCGTTATCACAACTCCGCGATGGCGTCCGCATTGCCCTCCGCAGCAGAGTGCTGTTGATGGCGCTCGTGGTGGTTGGTATCGCCAACATGTTTGGCTTCGGTTTTGAGGCGCTAATTCCGCTCTTTGCGGTCGACATCCTGGGCGCAGGCGCAGTTGGCCTCGGACTGCTGATATCCGCCACAGGAATAGGCGCAATCATCGGCACGCTATTAATCGCGACCATCGCACAAAATACTCGTCGTCAGGGCCTGCTATTCCTCACCTCCACGATGGGTCTGCACATTTCGGGCATCGTCTTCGCCAGCTCCCCGAACTTCGTCTTCGCGTTTATCGTACTGATTGGCGCAGGGATCATCATCAACTTATTCGGCGTAATGAGCGGTGCGCTGATCATAGTTAGCGCGCCCAGACAGGCTTACGGACGAATCATTGGATTACACATGGGCATGATTGGCATGTTCCCTATCGGCACTTTGATGCTGGGCCTGTTGGCGAACGAATATGGCCCGCGTGCAGCTCTGATCACGATGGCATCCATTGGGTTATCAATGACGCTCGTCGTGGCCCTCATGGTGCCTCAACTTCGGGCAAAAACGGTGCCCGAAGCCGACTAGTTCTCCGTAGATCCGGCAGGCTTCGCTCCGCGCTCAACAAACTCCAGCCAGTTGCCGTCCGGATCCTGGAAGTAGAACGCATACTTTGCCCACGGATACTCTGCATCGCGCACCACGGGTGGCCCCTGCACGTTCAGGCCCATGCCATCCAACTTCTCGTACCAGCCCAGAACATCGTCAACCACCATCCCAACGTGGGCCGACCCAACATCACTGATCGGCTTCGAGTTGAATTCCTTCGACCCCGGCGGATACACATACTGAATCAACTCGATCGAGTGCCCGGTCCCTGACCCAACATAGGCCATCCGCAGAACCACCCCATCCAGGCCAACCACCTGCTCAAGGAACGCGCCCTCTAACTCGGCGATGCCCCGCTCAAGCGTTAGCCCAAGCGCGCCGGTATAAAACTCAACCGCCGCCTCCAGGTCAGAGACGATCATCCCCGTGTGGTAAAGACTCTCAACTTTCAATATGTTCTCCCTACGAAAATTAACGTTTTCATGGAATTGTTTGCGGGACGAACACCGGGGATGAGGTCCTCACGGCCCGCAAAGCCGTGCCTCAGGATGACGGATGGCGCGTCTGCGGCGTGCCAAGTAAGTTCCATCAAGCATCACCGCCCCATTGTCGTTCTGAGGAGTGAGGCTCCGCGATCGACGTGAGAATCTCATCCTAAGGGCTGCTCGGAGCGAGAGACTGCAATCAACTCGCCCGGGTATTGCCGCGAAGAGACGTGGAGTGCGCAATCGGCTGTCAATCAACGTGGAACACCTCTTCCAACTCCACCATCGACTCGTCCGGCCGTGCCCCATCCGGATTCTCAAAATACGGCTTCATGAACTCCTGCCAACGACTGTTCACATCCTCCGATGCCATCCCATCCAGCGCCGCCTGGAACGTGTCCGGCACCTCAACGTAGCCAAACATGAGACCGTCCTGACGCATGAACAACGAGTAGTTTTGCCACCCATGACGCGTCAACGCCTCTAGCATGTCCGGCCACACATTGCGGTGATGCTCCTTGTATTCTTCCAGCCGGTCTTCCCGGACTTTCAGTAGAAACCCAACTCGCTGCATTTCGATACCATCCTTATAATCCGCATTGCGCAAGAGCCCCCACAATACATCGAAACGCCTCCGCTGGAGATAAACAATGAAGTCATACGGACAGGCCCTGGACCTCGTCAACGACCCGGAAATCATCGAGAAATACAAGGAATACCACCGGAACGTCTGGCCGGAAGTGGTCGCGTCGCTCAAAGAGATCGGCATCACTACGATGAAGATCTACCTCACCGGCAACCACCTGTTCATGTACTTCGAATCGGTCGACGACTTCGACCCCGAACGAGACTTCCAGAGCTACACGCAGAAGAACCCTCGCGCAAACGAGTGGAATGACCTGATGTCCGCTTTCCAGCAGAAAGTCCCCGAGGCGTCGGAATCCGACTGGTGGGCGCCCGCGGAACTTGTCTACGACCTGGACTGGTAAGCAGGCAGGATCTGATTGCTCAAAACAGGAACAACGGCGCCTGATTTCACCGGCCTCGCAGATGATGGAGGTGAGTTCACGCTCTCCGAACTGCGAGGCAACCCCGTGGTCCTCTACTTCTACCCCGGTGATTTCACACGTGGCTGAACTATTGAGGCGTGCGGGTTCCGCGACGCATATGACGACATCACGGCACTGGGCGCACAGGTGATCGGCGTGAGTGCCGATTCGGTCGATAGCCACGCGCGATTCAGAGGCGAATTGAATGTGCCGTTCCGCCTGATCTCCGACCCAAACGGCGAAATCGCGCGTACCTATGACGCCCGTAGACGAAGCGGCCCAAAAACACGCCGCATCACTTACATCATCGACTCCGCCGGAATGATCGTAGACGTATTCCAACACGAACTACGCATACGAAAGAATGTTGAGCGAACACTGGCCTCGCTGAAATCGCGCACATGACTCAAGCCACCCGCACACGCCAGGCCATCAAATGGCGTGACGCCGTCCTGATGCTCCCCGCCGCCGCATGGGCCGGGGCGATCTTCTATTTCTCGGACCAGTCCAACCCATCCGGACCAGTAATCGGTGGCGGTGACAAAGACCTGCTTCTCAGCACAGAAATCCTTCATATTGCCGAGTTCGCGATACTTGCGGCGCTCCTCTGGGGTGGCGTCCGACTTGGACTTCACCTGCGCATCAAGTCGTCAATATCGATCCGTCGCGAACTTCGAATAATCGCGGCCACCGCCGCGTTCGGCCTGCTCTACGGCATCAGCGACGAGTTGCACCAATCGACCGTCGAAGGCCGCATCGCTTCGGCATCCGACGTACTACTGGACGTGGTGGGCATCATGCTCACACTCACCGTCGTTATCGCGCTGATCGCTCTCCTAAATCGTCGAAAAGTCGAATAAAATTGCGCCGTGGCAGAACACACGAAAAATAACTCCCAGGCCGATGAAGAACTTCCTCCAACGCTTTTCGAGCGTATCGAAGAGGCAGTTCAAATAGCACAGGACCTATCGCTGCCACCGACGGCCTACAACGAGTCCGAAATGCTCAACGATGAACTCGTACCGGCACTCTTTGGCGCCCGGACATATATCGAAGTGGGCCAGATCACAGAGCCTGAAGTGCATGCCGGGCTCGCCCGAGCACTCCGTATTGCATTCCACCTGGCCGACATGAACCGGAAATACAACACCCTCGTAAACCGCCTCAGAATCCTTCTCGAAGATGCCGATCGCATAGCCCATGACACCCGAGAAATGGAAAACCGCCGCCCGTAATCGCGCTGCGAGATACCGGGCAACATTTCCGTATCACAGTCATCCTGAGCGAAGGCGGCCCCGCGCTGTAGTCGACCTGTCCTCGATGTAATCGGGAAAGACCTGAAACCCCGGCTGTTCCAGCGCCCCGCGCTAAGTGCCCGTGTGGCGAACACCGCGTATCATGCCTTCACCATGTCCAACCAACCACGCATCATCGTCATCGGCGCCGGCATCATCGGCGCATCCATCGCCTACAACCTCTCCCGCCGCACCCCCAACGTCACCATTCTGGACGCCGCAAAACCCGGCATGGCGGCATCAAGGGCTTCGTACGCGTGGATGAACGCCCGCCCCAAACCGCCACGTGAGTACCACGCGCTAAGCAGAATGGGCCTGGACGCGTGGTCGCGCCTTGAACGCAAACTGGGTGGCGAAATCGGCATCACTTGGGGTGGCGAAATGCGTTGGACCACCACCGACGAGGGTGCGGCAGAACTGCGCGACGAGGTCGCTCTGATGCAGTCGTGGAGCTACCCCATCCGGATGCTGCCAGCTGATGAACTCCGCACCATGGAGCCGGGACTGAACGCGGACCCCGTCACCGCAGCCGCATACGGGGACGCTGAAGGCCACGTCGACAACGCCATCGCAATCCCCGGACTACTCGGCGCTGCTATTCAGAATGGTGCAACCCTTAAAGTCGATACGCCGGTTGATGAATTCATCCGAGAGGGCAATCAGATCACCGGCGTATGCACACCCTCCGAAGCGATCGAAGCAGACTACGTTGTGCTGGCCGCTGGCTACTCAACAAAGGACCTCGCCGCGACGGTTGGTCTCGACTACCCACAGATCGAAAGCCCGGGGGCGACGGTGGTTACGGAGCCAATCGACCCGATATTCCAGACCGTCGCCTGCGTACACACGCCGCGCGATCTACCCGAGCCGCAAATGAACTTCCGGCAGTTTCCAGATGGCCGGGTGCAGGTGCACGGCGGAACCCACTTCGGCTCTATCGGCGATGACTCCGTTGAGGACGCAGAATGGATGTTGAGCGAGCTTGAGAAGTTTCTTCCGGCAATCAAGGGCGTGGCCATCGACGAATGGCGACGCGCCATGCGTCCAATGCCCGCGGACGGCTTTCCCATTATCGGCTTCCCGTTGGCGACACCCAATCTCTATGTGGCGACAATGCACAGCGGCGTAACGCTCGCCGCGATCACGGGCGAACTCGCCGCCATGGAGATCATCGTTGGAGCGCGCTCAGACGTGCTTGATCCGTTCCGGTACGAGCGGTTCAGCGCCGACTAGCGCGCCGCAGGAATACTCAGATCCGAGTATTCAAAAGTCTCGACGAGTTCGCCGTCTTCCATCCGGTAAACGTTGCTTGCGATGGCCAGCAATCCGGGGTCGTGGCTGGCGCAGATTACCGTGCCCTCATAGTCGGAAAGCGACGATAGCAAGCTCGCTCTCGTAGCTGCGTCCAGATGGTTCGTCGGCTCGTCCAGTATCAGCACATTCGTCGGCTGCAACAGGAACTTGGCGAGCGCCACCCGGCTCCGCTCGCCACCTGATAGTACCGAGACGCGCTTGAACGCCTCATCACCCCGGAACAGGAAGTGGGCGAGCGCGCTTCGGATGTCTCCCTCGGTGGTGGTTGGCACCGACTCCTGGACTTCCTGGAACACCGTCAGATTTGGATTCAGCGCCTCATCCTGATGCTGCTCGTAGTAGCCGGGGCGCGCCCGTTCCGACCAATTGGCGCTGCCTTCCGATGGCTCAATCTGTCCCGCCGCGATGCGCAACAGCGTGGTCTTTCCGCCGCCGTTAGGGCCGAAAAATACGATCTTCTGTCCACGCTCCACGATTAGATCGACGTCCAGCAAAACGAGCTCATCGTCATAGGCGTGACTCACGTTCGATATTTTCAGAACTTCCCGTTCGACTCGACCATGCGACCGGATGGTGAATCGAGCCTTCGCGGCCTCCCGGTAAGTCTTCTTCTTGACGATCTTTGCGATCGCCTTCTCCCGACTCTTCACCGCCCGCGCTTTGGTGGCCTTGGCGCGGAATCGCTCGATGAAACGTTGCTGCCGTGCCAGTTCGCGTTCCTGCTGCGCAGCTTCCTTGTTCTGCTGCTCAATCAGCTTTGCCTTCTGCGCCTGGTACTCCGTGAAATTTCCGGTGAACCAGCGCAGTTCACCTTGATCGATTTCAACAATTCGTTGCGCGACCTTGTCCAGAAACCCACCCTCATGCGTGACCACCACTACGGTCCCCGGATACTTCGATAGCTCTTCGGCAAGCCAGTCGCGCGAGCGGGCGTCAAGGTGGTTGGTCGGCTCGTCCAGCAGGATGTGATCGGGACGATGAATAAGCAGCTTGGCAAGTGAGATCCTCATCCGCCAGCCACCGCTGAAATCGCCGCACAGCTTCTGTTTATCTTGCGCCGTGAAGTTGAGTCCACGAAGCACCCGATCGACCAGCGAATCTATGCCGTAACCGCCCAGCGCTTCATAGCGCCGATAAAGCCTGTCCTGAAACTCAATCTTTTCGGTGGAGCTGTCAGTCTCCAGCGTGATGGCAAGCTCCGCCAACTCCTCGCGAATCGCGACAACTTCCGGGAATGATGTCCACATCTCATCCAGCAGAGTCTTATGAATATCGAACCCGCTCTGCTGTTTGAGATAGCCAAGCGTTCCATTCCTGTGACCGGCAAGGCCGCGCGTCGCAGGCTCTTCTTTCGCGATCAGCCGAAGCAGCGTCGATTTACCCGCGCCGTTGGGGCCAACAAGACCAACTCGTTCGCCATCGCCAATCGTCAAATTCACGTTCTCAAAAAGAACGCGCTGACCAAATTCTTTTGTTAGTTTCTGTGCGTAAAGCATGGGGCCTCAGGATCCCAGGCGGAGTGACCGCCATGATGAATGTCTTGGAGATGCTGTGAACGCGCGAATGACAACCCTGCGGATGCAGAAGTGCATCGAAGTGCGCCCACGGACTGTGTTTGGTCCGCGGGCCTATCTAAGTAGTGAGTTGTGTCGCGTCTGAGATCATCTGAGGAGGCGTTATTTCGCCAGTGGACATTCGACCGTATCGAATTAATCCTACGCCTCACCCCAACCAAGCGGTAGTAGCATTCGACAGCATCATTCATGAAAATCGCCCCGCACGACGCGTCATCCTGAGCGAAGGCGGCTCCGCGCCGAAGCCGAAGGATCTCAGCGTGGGTTGAGGAGAGTGTGCGATCGAGCCGTCAACCTCATCCCGCAGAGATTCTCCGGGGGCCTCAGAATGACAATTTGGGGCGGCCGCCGTGACTAGAAATCTGATGGGGACTCCACTTTGAAAATCGAACGAATCGAAATCTACCCCCTCGAAGCGACACTGGACGAACCCTTCGGCTGGTCGCAGCGATGGACATCCACGCGCCAGACAACCGCCGTGAAGATCGTCGCCGACGACGGCACGTACGGCTGGGGCGAAAGTGGGAGCCCGATGGCGATGGAAGCGCTGTCCAATCACCTCATCGGAGAAGACCCAACCCGCACCGAGTACCTCTGGCAGAAGCTATTCCGCGTCATCTACCAGTCGCACGGCTACGGCGGCCCCGGCATGGACGCCATCAGCGCGTTCGACATGGCCCTCTGGGATATCGCCGGAAAAGCAGCTGGCAAGCCCGTCTCCGAGATGCTCGGCGGCGGCAGTCGCGACCGAATTCCCGTCTACGCCACCGGCCTGTACTATCTGAAGGACGACTTCCCAGACAAACTCACAGCCGAGGCCGTTGGCTACGCGGAGGCTGGTTTCACCGGCATGAAGCTCAAGGTAGGCGGCAAAACTGTGAAGGAAGACATCGAGCGAGTACGCCACCTACGAGACGTCCTCGGCCCGGACATCCACCTCATGATGGACGCCAACGAGGGCTACGATGTAAAGACCGCCATCTACGTTGGTCAGGCGCTCGCCGACGCAGATCTATCGTGGTTCGAAGAGCCCGTCGGTTCGCTCGATGATGCCGGCAACCAGGAGGTCCGCCGAAACGTGCCGATGCCGATCTCCGGCGGCGAAAGCCTAAGCACCCGCTACGAGTTCGCCCGACGACTCGCCGACCGCACCTTCGATATCATCCAGCCCGATATCGTCCACGGTGGCGGGGTGTCCGAAATGGTCAAGACCGCCGGCATGGCAAACGCATTTGGCATCCAGTTCAACCCCCACTTCTGGGGCACCGGAATCAGCCTCGCCGCCACCCTGCACGTCTGCGCCACTCTGCCGTCCAACCCGCACAGCGTGGCCCCCCAACCCTACGTCAACGAATCGGTAATGGAGTTCGATCGCACCCCCCACCCCATCCGAGAAAACCTCACCGACCCCATCTTCGACCAGACCGACAGCCACATCACCGTCCCAACCGCCCCCGGACTGGGCGTAGACGTAATCCCCTCAGAACTAAAACGATTCCAAACCGGCCCGGAAAAGGTCGTGGTCTGGCATTCGTAGTGGAGGCATCCAAGCGTGTGGCCCCACACGCGGGGACCACCCTATCCGTCGCTCTGAGCCTCCGCGTGAGCACCTCATCCCCCAACGGCTGTCATCAGGGGACGCAACATTAGTCAGACCACCGACAGCGACCCTCAAGACGAGATTCTCACGTCACTCCCAAAACGTCGCTCCTCAGAACGACGGATGGGAAGCGCCCGTGTGATGAACTATGGATGACTTCACCATGCAGACCGCAGCCATCCTGAGCCGGTCGAAGGGTGAGCGGAGCGTTCCCTAAGGCCTCACCACAGTCCCGTCTGCCCGCCGTACGTTATCGAAGTGCCCGCCACCCTCATGGTTGTGTGGGTACTTTGCGGCCAACTCTTCATTGATATCGATGCCCAGCCCCGGCTCGCCGTTCGACCACATGAACCCATCTCTGATCGTGGGAGCGCCCGGGAATATCTCTTGGATCTTCTCACTGTAGATCGCCTCTTCCTGCACCCCAAAGTTGGAGATGTTGAGATCAAGCTGCAAGTGCGCCGCCTGCCCCACCGGTGACACGTTGCCCGGCCCCTGGAACGCCGTACGAACACCCATCAGCTCCGCCATAGCAGCATACTTCCGGGCTGGCGTAATACCACCAATTGGCGATAGCCGCGTCCGCACGAAATCGATCAGCTTCCCGTGAATTAGCGGCACGATTTCCAACGGATTGTTGAAGATCTCGCCAATCGCCATCGGAGTTGCGCACTGCTCCCGAACGCGCTCATACCAGCTACCTTCATGGGGCGGCAGTAGATCCTCAAGATAGAAGAGCTTGAACTGCTCAACCTCCTTCGCGAAATCGACCGCCAGGATAGTCGGCAGCCGCTCGTGCACATCATGAATCAGCTCAACCTCCCACCCAACGTTCGACCGAATGCGCTCCATCAGTGCGATCGCTGAGCGCATATACGGCTTCGGCTCGTACACACCTGTTTTCTGCGCATACGCAAACCGATCATCGAACGGCTCTGTCTTCGTTGTGATCCACTGCGGCCCATCCTGAGGATGGCGATCACGGCCCTCTCCACCCGAAGCCCCGTACGTTGCGAATCCCGGCGTCGCCACCTGAATCCGAACGTAGTGGTAACCCTCTTCAATGAACGAGAGAGCCTGCTCTTCAACCTCTTGCGGCGTTGATGCCGACGCGTGGGCATATACGGCAGCAGCCTCGCGCGCCTTCCCGCCAATCAGGTCGTACACCGGCATCCCGGCAACCTTGCCCTTGATGTCCCACAGCGCCTCGTCAACGCCGCTAAGTGCGTTATTGAGAATCGGTCCGCTGCGCCAGTAAGACGAGACATACGCCGACTGCCATATATCCTCAATATCGGCCGGATCCTTGCCGATCAGGAAGGGCCGCAGATAATCCTCGATCGCCGCCTTCACAGCCCGCGGGCGTGTCCGAAGTGAAGCACAGCCCAGTCCGTACAGACCCGGTTCAGATGTCTCAACCTTGACCACCGTGAAACGCGAACCCGGCTCCGGCTCAGTCAGAATCGCCCTAACGTCTGTGATCTTGAGATTGCTCAATTGTCTTCCCTCGGGCTGACTAATCTGGCTATAAGTCCGGATGGATAAACGTCTAAACCTTCACCAGCTTCTGCAGGGAACGCAGCTCCCCGTGCTCGTGCTCAAGGTTCCAGCCCCGGCCGTAGTCGCTGTGCGAAACCTCGGCAACATAGATGTTGCCTTTTGAATCGACCGCAATGCCGTGCGGCGAGTAGAACCGGCCCGTCTGCGAGCCGTAAGGCTCAGTGCCAATGCGGGCAACTCGGTCCCCGTTCGTTTTCAACACTGTGATCCGCGGGCCGAGATTCGTTCCAACATCGTTGCTGGCAATGCCGCCAAAATACTCCCCGATATAGATCAAGTCTTCCGCGCCGCGCGTATCGATATAGATAGCCGCCGCGCGCGACATATTCACCACCTGCATCTGGAACTCACCATCCGGGCTGAACTTCTGAATGCGATGGTTCTCACGGTCTGCCACATACACCATGCCATCCCGGTCAGTAGCGATGTTGTGCACGATGTTGAACTGGCCGGGGTCGGTCCCCGACTCACCCCACGTCTTGATCAGCTCGCCACCCTCGTTGAACTTGTGGACTGAGGCGTTCGAGTAGCCATCAGCCACATAAAAGTCGCCATTGTTTGGATCCACCGCCACATGTGTCGGCACGCTAAACGGCACGCCACTCATCTTTGGGCTGGGCTTCCCCGCCTCGCCAAGCGTCATCAGAAGCTCGCCCGATGGCGACATCTTACGAACGGTACTATCGCCGTTATCGACACACCACAGGTTGCCATCGCGCGCCACTGAAATACCATGCGGGTTCTTGAAGACGCCCTCACCCCAGTGATCGACCATATTGCCATCGGTATCGAACACGATCATCGGCGACGTGCCGCGGTTGAAGACATAGATGCGATCGTTCGCGTCCACCGCTACTGCAGTCGCCTCCTTGTAGAACCACCCCTCCGGCAGGTTGCCCCAGTTCTTACCGGTGAGCTCGTACCTGAAATCACCCTCACCCAGAACGGGCCCCTGTGCTCCGGGATCATCCGGGCGATGCCCATCGTGAGGAAACCCGGATTCCAGCCGCTCAGATACTTCAGACATTGTGAGATTCTCCCGCAGGCGTTATTTAGGTGTAATTCAGCACTCTAGCACGAGCCAATTCAAGATTCACGGGCTCACTCATTCTCAATTCGGGATGGGCGGCTAACGTACCCGCGCAAATTTCTGAATCGTGCGAGTCCCTCGCTCCGCGGAGTAGATGTTTCCACTGGAATCCGCGCCGATGCCATGAGCGCCGCCAAGACCTGTCTTCTGGCCCTCATGTTCATCGCCAAACTCAGACACAATCTTGCCATCCAGATCGCGAACGCTGATCCTCGGGTGTCCCAGCGAACCTCTTCCCTCAGCCAGATAAACCAGATCATTCTCCCAATCCATCCACACATCAGAAGGACGACCACCGCCCTCCCACATCGTTATGAATTCGCCTTCGTTCGAGAATACCTGCACCCTGCTGTTCTCCCGGTCGCACACATAGACCGTCCCGTGCCGATCGACGCCCAGATTGTGAGGACACGCGAACTGGCCGGGCTCTGTGCCCGGATCACCCCACGTCTTGAGCAGATCGCCGGTGGGTGAGAACTTATGGATGAGGAAGTTCGCATAGCCGTCGGAGACGAACATCTCGCCATCTGGACCGAGCCCAAATCCCGTTGGCTGATTGAACGGCGACCGCAAGATCAATGGCATCC
The DNA here is from genome assembly GCA_002311865.1 of Dehalococcoidia bacterium UBA1151. GTDB lineage: Bacteria > Chloroflexota > Dehalococcoidia > Lucifugimonadales > Lucifugimonadaceae > UBA1151. The sequence goes on along the minus strand of DBZV01000134.1, from coordinate 1,040 downwards.
CCCAGCCCCGCTTACCCCACGGATACTCCTTCGGCAGCTCCAACAGCAACTGCCCGTCAGGCGTGTACTGCTCCACCGAGTGGCGCTGGTTATCGACCAGCCACACGGTATCGTCTGGCGCGATAAACACCCGATGAGGCTGGATGAACATTCCCTCACCCCAGCAACTGACAAACGCACCGTCCGGCTCGAATATCAGCACCGGGTGGTTGCCACGGTTGAACACAAAGACGCGTCCGTTGGAATCGGTATCCACCGACACCACCTCGGCAAGATCGAAATACTCCGGAATCTTCGCCCAACCCTCAACGTGCTCGTATCTGAAATCACCTGTGCCAAATGCCATGTTGATTATTCCTTTGCCGTGAAGCGCTATCGGTGGATTGGAGCGATCAGTCCATCGGGCGGAGTCGGGTCGCCGTATCGTACTCGCTCGTCAGCTGAACCAGCTCCTCGTACGTGGTTCCGTCCAGCGGCACGCCAGATTTCAATCGCTCAATTCGCGAGCGCGCCTCAAGCTCGCCCGGGTAGAGAATCTCGTCGAACCCTTCCGCTGGCGGCGAACTTTTGATCCAGCCAGTCATATCGCTGATCTCTTCCTTAAGAGTCTCCAGCGGCACAAACGCTTCGCAGTCGATGGCAATGATGAAGTGGCCATTACTCACGTCGCCTCGCGTCGTGTTCTCGCCCATGTCCCTGGAGTAGCCGTTGCGGGAGAGCATCCCAGACATGATCTCCACCATGAATGAGAGACCAAATCCCTTGTAGCCAACAGGTCCGCCAAAGGTGCGCACGGAACCACCCGCGCGAACCTTTTTGGGGTCAGTAGTTGGATTACCATCAGAATCCAGTAGCCAATCGTCCGGGAACGGCACCCCGGCCCGCTGGTACGCCATGATCTTGCCGTTAGCGTGAACGCTCGTCGCCATATCCAGAACCACCGGACCGTCGAAGTCGCTTGGGAAGCCAATCGAAATCGGATTTGTGCCCGTACGTCCTTTGGTTCCGCCAAACGGCGCAACACCGTGAGATGGCCCACC
>DBZV01000055.1:6194-6318 GCA_002311865.1 Dehalococcoidia bacterium UBA1151 | reverse complement strand
TACAACTATTTGGGGCAGGTCAAGCGTGACCGAGAAGTCGATCTATCTCACGGAGATAGTTATCAATTGTGTGCGGTTTCAATCCGTCAGCCAAAAGACTGAGTTTGAATGAGCGGATTAGTTG
>DBZV01000055.1:1850-5994 GCA_002311865.1 Dehalococcoidia bacterium UBA1151 | reverse complement strand
GCAGAGGAAATAAACTTATAGCTGTACAGCTATGTAATGGTGGCTCCGGAGACAGGATTCGAACCTGTGACCCATCGGTTAACAGCCGATTGCTCTACCACTGAGCTACTCCGGATCAAGGTGCGATGGCGCACTGAAAAATTCTAACAGTCGGCATTGGGTGTCGGCTATATGGAATTTCGGCGGTTTGGTGGTTGGAGGTGCGGTGTGTGTGACGGAGTGCCGCCCTTCGACAAGCTCAGGATGGCCTTCCTGACGTTGTTGGCTTGCTGGCGCCTGCCTGCGTGACGCCGGAAAAGTGCCCTTCGAGTTTTCTCAGGAAACTTTTCCTCGCTTAACCTGTTGATGTGACGATCAGGCGCTCGAGCCCATCCGTCGCCCTGAGGAGCGATGCTTTGGGAGTGACGTGAGGGTCTCGTCTTGTGGCGGATGAAGATTGCGAATGTTTCATGGATAGCGTGCGGTTGATGTGGCACTGAGGATGAGGTCGCCACGTCGGTCGCGGAGCCGACCTCCTCTGGACGATGGATGTGGTGGGTCTGTGGGAAGCCCCCAAAGCGCCCAGCAAGGCTGTGCTAGGCTCGATTGAGCATGGGTGAATCTTTTACATCGAAAAATAGACGGCGCAGAGCGCGGCGGGAGTCTGGCGAAAGCCAATTGACGCAGGCGGCTGAGAACTATCTGTTGTCGATTTTTATGGTGCGGGAGCAGGGACTTCCCGTTACCAACGTCAATCTGGTTGCGCAGTTGAAGCGCACGCCTGAATCTGAAGGCCTTGGCACCTCGCCGCCATCAGTGGCAGGCATGATCAAACGGATGTCTGACGATAACTTGATAGGCGTCTCTGATAGTCGTGAGATTCAACTAACACCGCGTGGCAAGACGTTGGCGGAGAGCATCGTCAGACGGCATCGGCTTGCTGAGCGGATGATCGTGGATCTGCTGGGGCTCAATCTGGCGAACGCGCATGTTGAGGCGCATCGGCTGGAGCACGCGATTTCAGACGTGCTGGAGGAACAGATCAAGATCGCCCTCGGCAACCCCGTGACCTGTCCCTTCGGCCATCCGATTCCCGGCAGCAAGTACGAACCACCAAAGGGTGGCAGCATCGCCATTGGTTCTGCGAGTCCGGGCGCCAGCTATGAAGTGGATATGATCCCGGAGGAAGATCAGGAGTTGCTGGTCTATCTGGTGGAGTTGGGAATTGTTCCCGGAGCCCGCCTGGTGATTAGCGAGAACGCGCCGTACCGAGGAGTTTTGACGCTGGAAGTTGCTGGCCGCACTGCTGCGCTGGGGCTGGAAGTTGCAGGCCGGGTCTTCGTACACAAAATCTAATTGTCGCTTTGGCGCTCCGGGTGCCATCGGCGATATCATTGAGTAAACGCCACCATCGTTTCGGCAAAGCGGAATTGGGCGTTGAAGTAGATTTGGGCAGGAATAGTGCCACCTCAAATAACCAGAAAAATAGAGCGCGTTAACTCCGCGCTCAAGAAAGACATCGGGGAGCTGATCACATCGTGGTTGGTTGACCCGCGTATTTCGCGATGGACCACCGTCACACGCGTCCACACCACACGTGATCTGGGCAAGGCTACCGTGTATGTAGCCGTTCTTGGCGACGATCACGAGCGAAGTGAGACACTAGCCGCGCTGGAGTCTTCTCGACTTGCTCTCCGTCACGTACTCCGCGAGCGAATGCGAATTCGCCATATCCCGGAGATCGTCTTCAAGTACGACGATACGATCGTCGAGACGGCGGATGTACTGGCTATCCTCGACACGGTCGCCGCGGAGTTGCCTGAAGCAGAGAGAGCCGACTAATTTGAAGCAATCTCAGAGGCCCCCGCGACCGCAGGTTCCTCAAATTACCGGTGGATTTCTTAACGTTAATAAAGACCCCGGGATGACTTCGATGGATGTGCTGCGGCAAATCAAGCGCATTACCGGTCAGAAGAAGGTTGGTCACGGCGGCACTCTGGACCCGGATGGTACCGGCGTACTGCCCGTGGCAATTGGTAAGGCAACTCGATTCCTGGAGCTGGTGCTGTCTGGTGGCAAGACGTACGTGATCATGGTGAAACTTGGCTCTGCCACCAACACTTACGATGCGTCAGGCGAGATCACAGACTCCAGCCACGCCTCCGGTGTGACACGTGAGATGGTTGATGATGCCCTGGACAGCTTCAGGGGCGATATTGCGCAGGTCCCACCCATGTTTAGCGCGCTCAAACGCGATGGCGTCCCGCTTTACAAGCTGGCACGTCAGGGCATTGAGGTTGAACGAGAGGCGCGACCGGTCACCGTGCACCGGCTCTCAATAGCAAGCTGGGATCATCCAGAATTCGGGCTGGAGATCGATTGCAGTAGCGGCTTCTACGCACGCTCGCTGGCGCACGATGTGGGCGCAGCGGTTGGGACCCACGCCCACCTCACCACATTGGTCAGGACGAAAGCCAGTGGATTTGAGATCGATTCAGCAGTATCGCTGGACGACCTGGAGTTGCTGGCCGACGAAGACCGGTGGCAGGATGCAATTCTGCCAATCGACGCGGTGCTGTCAGATCTTCCAAGCGTCAATATGAACCCTCTTACGGAGGACCAGATACGAAATGGTCAGTCGGTTCGCGCAACTTCAAAAGAAGTCGAGTCAACGAATGTTCAAGAGGGCGATTTGGTGCGTGTATACGACTCCGACGGAGCGTTTATCGCCACTGCTCAGTTCGATCCGGAAGGGCCCTGGTGGAAGCCTGACAAGGTCATTTCTCCGGCGTAGCGGACCAGATCGGCTTCCCCCAGACTTTAAGGTGAAATATCACGATTGGATACTACTATTGCCGGACTAATATTTACTAATGCCTATTGACAGAGTGATGGCCTAATCGTAAGTTCCCACTGAGTAGCGGACCGTGGGGAGGTAGACATGGCTACAGAAGCGTATTGCCTGAAATGCCGGGCAAAGAGGGAGATGAGGGACGAGAAGGCCACCACACTCAAGAATGGTCGTCCAGCCACGCAGGGCATTTGCCCGGTGTGCGGCACCAAGATGTTCCGAATAGGCAAGGGCTAGCCGCCAGATCAAACCTGATCGAAAAAAGCCGGTCTTGCTCGGTCCCACCCAGAGGGATCTGAAGCAATGACCGGTTTCGGTTATTAAGCGCCTGCAAATACATCCCAATCCTGCTGTTTCTGACCTCGACATGAGTGAATTCGTACCCACTCCATTGCTGTGCAATGATGATCCCAATGCGAGAATGGTTCTTCGTCTATGCGCCCGTCACACTCAGCCGGGAGAAGACAGGTTTCAAACTTGCCACTACCGGGTGTGAGTCACGCATAATCGATACCCGTGTTGTATGCCCGGGCCGACCTTTGTTGTTTGCCATGACTGAAAGGATACCCAGAGGAATTGGAATTCCCCGCAGAGTTAGTAGCTGAGCTGGTACTAGCTCTCGCAGTCATCCTCATTGCGGCAAAGATCGGCGCAGAAATAGCGGAGCGATTCCTCAGGATACCGGCGCTTCTGGGGGAGTTGGCCGCCGGAATTGCTATCGGCCCGTTCGCACTGGGTGGTCTCGAAATCGGCGGATATGGCCCGTTTTTCCACATCCCTGAAGGGGTGGAGATCGTCGACGGGATGATTCATAACGTTGAATCAGTGATTCCCGTCGCTCCTGAGTTCTTCTTCCTATCCCAGGTGGCCGCGGTGTTGCTTCTGTTTCAGGCTGGGCTGGAGACCAACCGTCAGCAGTTCATCAAGTACGCCCGCCCCGCGACGATCATCGCGATGGGTGGCGTAATCGTTCCGTTCTCTCTGGGCGTTCTGGCGACGCTCATGTTCGATTTCGCTGACACCGACAGCATCGCTGGATTTGTACCTGCGCTTTTCGTTGGCGCCGCCATGACCGCGACTTCGGTAGGCATCACCGCAAGAGTGCTCGCCGACGCCAATAAGCTCCACATCCCTGAAGGTGTGACTATCCTGGGCGCAGCAGTGGTCGACGATGTGCTTGGGGTCCTGATTCTCACAGTTGTGATTGGAATCAATGACACGGGTGACGTATCGGTAGGCAGCATTGCGGTGATCGCGTTGAAGGCCGTCGGATTCTGGCTTGGCCTCACGATAATCGGTACCCTGGTCTCCCGC
>DBZV01000055.1:1496-1792 GCA_002311865.1 Dehalococcoidia bacterium UBA1151 | reverse complement strand
CCCCCCGCCATATCTCAAAAGCGATCACCTGGTTCAGAACCACTGGCGCCGTGCTGGGACTGGCGCTGGGAATCGCCTTCCTTGCAGCCGGGGTCGCGGAACTTTTTGGCCTGGCGATGATCATCGGATCGTATTCGATTGGTCTCGCGCTTTCGGACACAGAACTGAAGCATCGGATTGAAGAGCCGATGGGGACCGTGAACCTGTTTATCGTCCCGATATTTTTCGTTGTCGTGGGGATGCAAGTGGACATCCCCGCAATATTTGAAGGAGCGCTGCTCTTCGGCATCGTGCTA
>DBZV01000055.1:1051-1366 GCA_002311865.1 Dehalococcoidia bacterium UBA1151 | reverse complement strand
CGATCTTTGGCATCGTCAGCAAGCTTTTTGGTGCTGGTATTCCGGCGCTCTTCGTCGGATTCAACCGGCTTGGCGCAACCCGCATAGCGTGGGGAATGCTGCCACGTGGTGAGGTTGCCCTGGTCATCGCAGGAATCGGGCTATCGACCGGGGTTATCGGCACGGAGATATTCGGCGTCGTGATCATGATGACGCTGGTGACCACTCTCATTGCGCCGCTGTTCCTTGTACCGGCTACAAAGAAACCGGGATCAGGTCTCAGAAATCCAGAATCTGACATGGGATCAGGCCTGGTTGATCCGACCGATTATGAGG
>DBZV01000055.1:0-962 GCA_002311865.1 Dehalococcoidia bacterium UBA1151 | reverse complement strand
TAGCTCAGTGGATAGAGCACCGGCCTCCGGAGCCGGGGGCGAGAGTTCGAGTCTCTCCGGGGGTACCATTTTCTTCATAGCATCAGAGCACTACTCATTCCGTATGGCTGGCGTTGAAATGGATCAAAGACCTGATCCTCACCCGGGTGGTCAAGTCCGTTGACCAGGGTTAGAAGCGCCAGCGCGGGTACAGAGTGGTTTGACCTGATCCATCAGCGAATCACATTGATTCGGCAGACCAACAAACTGGGCCCGATCACAGTCCTGATGCCAAGCTTCTACAGCGCCTTTTTTACTCGACGTTTGCTGGCTACTCGTGCCCCAGGTCTCTTCAACGTCAATTTCATTCGCATTGATGACTTGAGCGATCTTGCGGGAGGCGGCGACGCACCTCGACTATCACGCCTCCTAGCATCGCAGATGGTTCATGCGGTCATTCATGCCGCATCCAAGGCCGACCTTGGAATCCTGGAGGGATCCCGGGATCACCCTTCTTTGCCGATTGCGATGCATCGCGCCTTCGATGATCTGCGCCCGGTGTCTGACGAGGGACTTGAGGGTCTTCGCCGACTCGACGATTCAGGTCTTTCCGGACTGGTTATCGATCAATGGCTGAGGTTCAAGACTCGCACAGAAGACTTCACAGACCAGCTGGTCTCATCAAGAGCGGCTGTGGATGAGATACGGGCCGACCCTTCCGCATTCCAGAAACGGTTTGGCCGGACAATCGTCTGCCTGCTTGAAGATCCACCGCCTGAGTTCCACCCGCTGCTGGAGGCGCTGCAGGGGGTATCAGATGTTGAGTGGGTAATCGGTAGCTCTGGAGTCGAAACCCTGGATGCTCCTTTGTTTCAGCTGGCCGGGAGCGCCCCCGATCAGTCAACCGCGAACCACAACGACACCATGACCGCACTTGAACTTGTGTCAGTACCGGACCCGGCTGAGGAAGTTCGCACCCTGGT
>DBZV01000199.1:4703-6941 GCA_002311865.1 Dehalococcoidia bacterium UBA1151 | reverse complement strand
TCGATGGCCAGACAAGTCGGAGCCGAAGCGGCCAGATAGGCCCGGAATCTAATTGATCTGTAATGCTGCAACGGGGGCAAGGTCAAATCAGGGTGCCCACTTTCAGTCAACCTGGCTCGCTATAGTGAATATGTTGATCACGTCGGCCCTCTATGGTGGTCGTGCAGAAGCTAATAGTACCCACTTGGGAGGGGACGTTGAGTTATTTGAGATTGCTGATTATTGGTGCGGTAATTGGACTGATTGCCTGTGGTTCTGGCTCTGAGGCGCTGCCGACTCTAGCACCGGCCACCTTCACTCCAATTCCAGTCACAGCCACGCCAGCGATCGACGACGCTGCAACCGTTGGGTCGTTGGCGGGAGCAACCTTCGACGCGTTTAGCTGTGATGGCGTCTTAGAACGCCCCGGGCTTAGAGTGACTCTGAGTACCCGGCCCGTGACTGGAGCCGTGCAGGCTGAAACCACCGGGCTGGTCAGCGCATGCACGGCAAATTACTCCGCCCTCAATGGCAAAGGACCATCTCTAACAGTAGGTCTGTTCAATTTCACCAATACCACCGCTGCAACGGCTCACATGGGGATTGTAAACCGAGACATGGCCGCGTCAGGGCTGTCGGTGAGTCCGTCGTCTGAAGGTGACCGCACTGAGTTGTTCATATTTGCTGACCTAGGAGGCATCGGGCAGATGATCATCATCAAGCTCGGTACTGTGGTCACATCTGTACACAACGGTCCGACAGCGACTGAAGCAGCAGTTTGGCCAGCAGACGTGTTACGTGCTACCGCGATAGACCTTGCGCAACGACTAAACGCTCAGTAGCCAGCCACCCACAAGAATGCGTAGTAATACTAGCGTTTGAGCACTCTACAATGACTGGATTTCTTTGACTTTGAGCGGTGTTGCAAAAAAAGAGGTTGAATTCGACCACGCTGTGTTTCTGCGGGATGCGAGAACCATCTGGGACAGACACGTTTCGGAGATTCAAGAGTGGCCTTTGCTCTTGTCCCCCCGCTGACGAATGAGATTGCGAAGAGTAAGCTACCGCCGCCCTCCTGTTTTCGCGCTGTTTGATGGAACGATTGGCGATCTTTCCACGAGGATTTGCGTCCAAGTTTCCACACCACGTTTGTGCTCCGCTTTTGAGGATTTTTCATGACCAAACCTGCTTTCCCTCCGATGAATGCTGTTCCGTTCACCCGCGTTGTAATTGATGATCAATTTTGGTCGGCTCGGCAGGAGACGAATCGCAATGTCACTATCCCGTATGTACAGTCGATGTCGGAAAGTACAGGCCGTTTTGATTCCTTCAAACTGACTAGAGACTTTGAAGGTGGCTGGAAGTTTGGGATGCCCAACCCTCCGATTTACTGGGATTCCGACGTCGCCAAGTGGATCGAAGCCGCAAGCTACTCGCTGGCGACCCATCCCGACGCTGATCTGTCAGGGAAGGTTGATGAGGTCATCGAACTGATCGCTGCCTCACAGCAGGATGATGGTTATCTGAATGTGCATTTCACGGCGATTGATCCGGACGGCAGGTGGACCAACCTGCGCGATCTGCATGAACTGTACTGCGCAGGCCATCTGATCGAAGCTGCGGTGGCGCACTTTGAGGCCACGGGCAAGCGTACGTTGCTTGATCCGATGATCAAGTACATCGATCACATTGCGTCTGAGTTCGGCCTCGAGCCAGGAAAGAGACGCGGCTATCCCGGCCATGAGGAGATTGAACTGGCGCTGGTAAGGCTTTGGAAGACCACCGGCGAAAAGCGATTCCTGGATCTTGCCAGCTACTTCATCGACGAACGAGGTCAGGCGCCTCACTACTTCGATATCGAATCTAATGAACGTGGCGAAGATGAAAAGAACGTTGACGAGTGGCCACACACGGTGGGTCTACGTCACGATGTGAAACAGGCTCACCTTCCTGTCCGTGAACAGACGACCGCGGAGGGCCACTCTGTGCGAGCGATGTATCTCTACGATGGCATGGCTGGCGTGGCTGCAGGGACTGGCGATGAAGGGCTGATGGAGGCCTGCAGAACGCTCTGGGACAACACCACCAATCGCCGCATGTTCATCACCGGCGGCGTCGGCTCGACGTCTGAAGGTGAGCGGTTCACCACGGATCACGATCTGCCCAGTGACACGGCGTATGCAGAAACATGCGCATCGATTGGCCTCGCGAACTGGGCCACGCGGATGCTCAATGCTGAAGGTGACTCTCGCTACGCAG
>DBZV01000199.1:0-4680 GCA_002311865.1 Dehalococcoidia bacterium UBA1151 | reverse complement strand
GCTGGAGCGCGTTCTGTACAACGGCTTTCTGAGCGGCGTTTCGCTGGCGGGCGATACTTTCTTCTACGCAAACCTTCTTGAAGTGGATCCTCAGGCTCCATATTTCAGGAAACGGGAGCGAATCAAGCCTTTCCGGCAGGGATGGTTTGACACCGCTTGCTGTCCGCCAAATGTGATCAGGACGCTTGCGGCGCTGGGGCAGTATCTCTACTCTGAAAACTCTGATGGCGTTGCCGTACACCTGTACGTGTCCGGTGAGGTGACAGCGCACGTTGGCGACGCGGTCGTCACGCTCACGCAGGAGACCAAATATCCGTGGGATGGTGATGTGGCGATCACGGTGGAGCTGGAGAACCCGACTGAGTTCGATTTGCGCCTGAGGATTCCAGGTTGGTGCAAGGACGCCGAACTGGAAATCAACGGGACGCCCGTGGAGTACCAGACTGAAAACGGCTATGCGAGACTGCATCGGGCCTGGCTGAGCGGTGACACGGTGGTACTTCGGTTAGCGATGCCGGTGCAGCGAATTTACAGCGATCGACGAGTCAGCTCAAGTGCGGGAAAGGTCGCGTTGCAGCGCGGTCCGATCGTCTACTGCCTTGAGGAAGTGGACAACAGAACCGGTCTGAACGCGGTGGTTCTGCCGCGGGATTCTGAACTGAACAGCGAATTCGAAGAGTCGTTACTTGGTGGAGTTGCGACAATTTCAGCTTCGGCCCTGAAAATTGATAGAGATGCAGGGGAGTCGCTCTACTCCACCAACCCCGGAAGACTGGCAGACACGACGCTAAAGGCCGTTCCGTACGCCGTGTGGGGCAACCGAGAGCGGGGTGAGATGCTGGTCTGGATCAACGAAGCGTAGTTTGCGTTGGAGTGATTTCCAGCCAGGAGAACCGCACACCTGAGCCAGCGCGAAGGTATTTGACGTCGCGCGTTAGAACTGCGTGAAGAGGCTGTTGGACCTCGGTGCATCCGAAATTTCGTCTGGGCCCAGAGCGTAGGCTTCCTTCTGGTAGACCTGAATCCGCATTGATCCGTAGTCCGCCATGTAGATCTTGCCATCCATGTCAGTGCGCACTGATACCGGCCATCGGAGGCGCTTCTGAAGTTCGATAGAGGTCATCTCCCTCATTCGAAGCGCCATCACGTTGGACTCCATGTAGTTCTTGGCCTGCCGGGAGAGTGTTGCATCCCCAATAAACTTCTCTACGAAGTGTCCATCAGGGCCAAATAGCTGGATCCTGTGGTTGGCCCAGTCAGCCACGAAGATGTCTCCGTCTTTATCAACCTCAACACCTGACGGTCGATTGAATTCACCGTCTTCGCATCCGGTTGTCCCTATCTGGAAGATGAACTCTCCGTCTGCGGAAAACTTCTGGACGCGGTCGTTTCGCCAGTCGGCCACGTAGATATCGTCCAGCTCATCAATGGCGATACCCCACGGCATATCGAACTCGCCTTTTTCGGTGCCGTGGCTCCCAAAGGTCGAGATGAACGACCCATCTCTGGTGAACTTCTGTATGCGATGGTTGAGCGTATCGGCAATAAAAATATCATCGTTGCTATCGAAGGCAATTCCGGAGGGCCGGTTCAACTGGCCATGTGCATCTCCCTGCTCACCCCACTGGCAAATCACTTTGCCTTCAGTGGTGATGTTGGATATCTTGCAGGTGGCCTCATCAGAAATCCAGAGGGTTTCATCGCCGTCCATAAGGAGAGCTGCGGGCCAGACAAAGTGGCCGTCCGTCTTGGACGTGCCTCCCACCTGACCGCCGCCGCCCACCAGGTTGACCGCCCCCAGATCATCGTCGTTGTATGAGAGACGTCTGATAAACGTCAGTTCATCACTCCGGCTGAGGATGTGGAGGTCTCCATCCTTGCCTATCGCCAGATCAACGGGAGTATTGGTCAGTCGCCTCATCCCCAGAGTCTTCTCATAGGTGACCCCAACCCTCAATAACGCATGTGGTCTAGTCATTGCTGACCTCTTTTCTGATGTTCATGGCGCCTGAGTCCCTGACCAACTAAGCGGCGGCGGATACGAGTGGAAGTTGTTCGTAGGTTCCGCCAACGATCGGGCTGGAATCAACACCCATCCACTGCTCCAACAAGGTGGCGTACAACCCCCGGAAGTCATAAGTGTGACGTAGGTCCCCAAACTCCAGATCGTTTAGCTCTAGCGATGGGTACGCGGCGTGCAGCCCGCCGTTGACCCTGTCGCCGATCACGAATGCACCGCCACCTGCTCCGTGGTCAGTTCCACTGTGATTGTCCTGAACGCGTCGTCCAAACTCCGTGAAGACCAGCATCACCACGTTCTCTGAAGCGTTGTGGTTCCGCAGATCCCGGAAGAAGTCACTGATTGCCCCTGACAGATCAGATAGTAGCTTGGGGTGTGTGGGCACCTCATTGGCGTGAGTATCGTATCCACCGTGGTGCGTGTAGAAGATCCGAGTACCCAGGTCTGCAATGTGAACACGACTTACGTCGCGCAGACTCTTCGCAATTGGGTTGTCAGCATATTCAACGTTTGATGTGTATGGAGCGATGCCGTTCTTGAGGATCTCCGCTCCACGAAGAACATCAACGCCGGTGCGGGCGAGATATTCCTGCACTGGGCCAGTTCCAAGGGCAGGTGTATAGATGCGCTGGAACACATCGAGGGCTTTCGCACGCTGTTGCTCCGCTTGCACACCGGTCATCAAGCCGTATGTGTCCAAATCACCGATTGATGTAGCAGTTGCATCTGCCGCCACCATTGAGCGTGGTAGACCGCGTCCAAAGTTGATTGCCGTCAGGGAGTTAGCTCCGCTGGGGTCAAGTTCACGAATCGCCTTGCCAACCCAGCCTTCGGTCGCGACCTCGTTTGGCTCGCACGTGTGCCAGATGTCCATGCCTCGAAAGTGTGAACGGCTAGAGTTCTCGTAACCTACCCCCTGAATGATCGCCATATCACCTGCATCATAGAGCTCTTTCAGCGGCGCTACGTTGGGGTTGAACGCAAGTTCATCATTGATTGGCAGAACCGTCTCTTCCGCAACTTTTACGGTTGGACGGTAGTCGTAATACAGCCCGTTTTGGTACGGGATTACTGTGTTCATGAAGTCGTTGCCGCCGGTGACCTGGACCACCACGATTACCGGTGGGCTTCCATTCCGTGTCATCTGGTTACCTCCGCCGGCTCGCTTCTAAGCGAACTGGTAGTCGATCGAAGAGACGATAAGCTGCAGCATTCGGACGATGCGGGCGGAGCTCTCCTGCTCGTGCGCCTCCGTGTCGAAGCGGAGCTCCCCACCGGACTCGGCGTACTCCGTCAGGCCGTCCCGGGTCTTGGCATCGACGTCGAGCGGGCCGGCCAGGTCCAGGCAGCCCTCAACGAACTCGTCGGCTGAAAGAGGACGGCCCTCGGCGCGAAGTCTGTCGATAATCGCTCGTATGCCGGGCTTTGACGAGTCGCTCATCTGATTGACGGCGAAGTTCACCCGCTCGTTGAGGGTACCGCCGTCTATCCATTCGGTGCCAGTGTGCCACCCCTCGACGGTCGGGGGTGTCATGAGCGACTGCCCCATTACGTTGGTCGCGTTGAGCTCCATCAGGTCCTCGTCGGGGAAGCGATGGGTCCCGACCAGCTTGATGGTGCCGGCCACCAGCTCGGCCGGGCTCTTGACCCGCTTGAACCAGGCCTGCTTGAAGAAGTCCGAGTTGAACAGGACTCGCAGGATGGACCGGATGTCCCCGTTCGAATCGAGGTACGCTTTGACGAGGACCTCGATGGCTTCGGGGTCCTGCGGGGGCGCCTGGTCCCATGCCGGGACCTGGGACTCGTCGGCCACGAAGAAGTTGTAGAGGTGCCGGGAAATGAAACGGGCGGTGGCGGGCTGCCTCACCACGATATCGATAATGTCGCCGCCATTGAACCTTCCGGTCTCTCCCAGGAAGGTCTTGACGTTCGAGTCGTGGTCGTCCTCCCGATAGAGGAACCGTGAATTGTGGCGGCCGTATGGGTCCAGGGGAATGGGTTGGGTGAAGGTCCAGCCCGTAAAGGCCCGGGCGGCCATCTTGATGTCCTGCTCCGTGTAGTTGCCGACCCCCATGGAGAACAGCTCCAGGAGCTCCCTACCCCAGTTCTCGTTGGGCTCGTCCCTGTGGTTCTCGGCGTTGTCGAGCCAGTGGATCATGGCCGGGTCCATGGCCAGGTCCATCAAGATGGTGCGCATGTCCGAAAGGCAGTTGCGCCGGAAGGTCTCGATCTGCTCGACCGAAGACGGTCCATGCTCGCTCTTCCCTACCGACGTGGCGAATATCTGGTGCCAGAACAGGGCCAGCTTCTCCTGCAACGGCCTCCTGGTGTTGATCATGCGGTAGACCCAGACGGCGGTCCAGGTGATCACGGTGTCCGGATTGTTGAGCTCGAGGTGGTACCTGTGGACCACGTCGTCGTCGACATCGGGGTACCGCTCAGGGTGGAGGAGGTCCTCTACGGCGACCTCGTAGCCCCTGGCGGCGTAGTCCTCGAGCTCGTCCCGGGCGGCGCCGAAGCCGGCGCGGCGTAGCAGGTGGGCGATCAGCGCCAGTCCGTTCTCCGCCATCGGACTCTCCTCAAGTCGCCAGATCTCGGCGCGCCCGTCTCAATGACCGCTAGGCTACCGGTGTCAGTCATCGGCGTCAACAGTCCGGCTC
>DBZV01000176.1:5345-6485 GCA_002311865.1 Dehalococcoidia bacterium UBA1151 | reverse complement strand
GAGCTTGCGGCCCTCGGGTTCCTGTCTCAGTCCGTCTGCCGGATTTCGGCGCAAATAGCCCCATTCAACGCCCTTTGCCAAGATGACCCTCAGTGTGGCCAGATAGCGGTTGCGGCTCGCCTTCGCCAAGCCCTCGTCACGACGGTGCGCAAGGTAACCCTCGATGCCCGACCTGTTCAGTCGTGTCAAGGGCAACTGGCCGAACTCCTTACGGAGTTGGCCGACGGTGCCCGTGTTGGGCCGGTCAGAGCCTGCCGCACTCGATCCCGATCGATCACGATTCGCTTCCCCGCAGCTCCGTGCGACCGGAACGTCGAGGCGGCGCGTAGAGGGCCTCCTCCTCCGGCGTGGGATCGGCAATCGGACACTGGGCATGGGGCGAACCCCATGAGATGTGGCCCGGCGAAAACTTGAACAGGATGGAGCGGCGTTCGCGGTCGGCGGGCTGCCAGGGGAGGGTGCCGTGGACGAGAGCCTCGTTGAAGAAGAGGACGGACCCGGCGCCGGCGACGACCTGGTGCACGCAGCCCCAGTCCTGTTCGAGACGCAGAACCTCCATGGGCGGCCGATAGTTGGCTTTGTGGCTGCCCGGAATGCAGACGAAGCCGCCGTCGCCGGCGCGCACGTCGGTCAGTTGCCAGGCGGCGACGCACAGGCCCGCGTGCATTCGGCCATGGGAGAAGCTGTGATACTGGCTCGGGTCGAAGGTCATGCCACCGTGCAGGCGATGGCCTTCGGTGCCCCGCTGCATGCGGATGAGGCCGGGGCCGTGATCGAGTCGGAAGCCAGGGCCCAGAACTTCGTTGAACACGTCGATGAGGCGCGGGTGGGTGAACATGCGGCGGAAGGGGTCGCACCAAGGGTGCTGGAAGGTGAGCGGGTTCTGGCTGAACTCGCCGCGACCCTCACCACCCTTCAGCTTGGCCGCGTTGCCGGACAGGCCTGTCTCTCGATTGGAGATGAGATCGGCGTGATGCTCGATGGCGGCGTTGGCGGCGGCGACTTCGGCATGGGTGAGAACGTCCTCGAGTACGAGGTAGCCGTTGAGGTCGAAGAGGAACTTTTCGCGGTCGTTCATGACTTAACCTTTTTCTGCTGCAATAGATTACGAATATTCCTAAATGGGCCTTGCCCACAAAC
>DBZV01000176.1:880-5280 GCA_002311865.1 Dehalococcoidia bacterium UBA1151 | reverse complement strand
CCCACAAACTGAGGCAATTCTCGGAAAAAGGTAGGCCAATGGGGGCCACCAGACAGCATCGGTAGCCCCTCTTCAGTTCAAGCCACGCTGATCACGAATCACGCCCTCTACCCACCACACATCCCTCAGCTTCCTCGCTTACTGCTTCGTCACCCAGAAGCCGCTGATCCCATGTTGATTCAGCAGTCTGACCAGGCGGAGGGCGAGCGAGGTGTCCTGGGTGTGGATGAATACTACGTGTTTGATAGCCATTGCTGGCCTCCTCTCCTGCCCGCGATCCTCGTCTTCCCCCCCTTCAGCGCCAAACGTATTGACCGAAGCCTTCCAGCGGCTGTCACGCACCTTCGGGGAAGTCGCCAGATATCGACAGCTCCTCATTTTCCTCATCGCCTTCTGGCTCTACAACGACGGCATCGGCACGATCATCAAGATGGCCACGGCCGTGGGGGACGAAATCGGTATCGAGATGTCCGATCTGATCGCTGCCATTCTCATCACCCAGTTCGTCGGCATTCCCTGCGCCTTCGCGTTTGGCAGACTCGGTAGGTTCATCGGCTCAAAACGGGCGATCCTCGTCGGCCTCGTTGGCTACATGGGAATCTCCATCGGCGGTTACTTCGTGCAGACAGCGACGCACTTCTACATTCTCGCTTTCCTGGTGGGGACCGTACAAGGTGGCACGCAAGCACTCAGCCGATCGCTCTTCAGCACCATGGTCCCGAAAGGCCGCGCTGCCGAGTTTTTCGGCTTCTACAGCACCAGCTCGCGCTTCGCCGGCATAATCGGGCCCCTCATCTTCGGCATCGTCAGCCAGTTCACCGGCACCAGCCGGCATGGCATCATCGCCTTGACTGTGCTGTTTGTCAGTGGAGCCGTCCTCCTCATGGCAGTTGACGAGAAAGAAGGCAGGCGCGTCGCCGTCGAGGCTGATCGCGACGCCGATGCTGATCACCAGGGCGACGACGATCAGACCTGAGTCAGTGCCTCTTTCAAGCTCTTCTCGATGAGGTCGAAGAGCTCGTCCACTTGATCCTTCTGAATGATCAGCGCCGGCACAACGGCAAACCAGTTTGGATCAACCCGCAGGATAACCCCGTTTTTCAGCGCCGTCCTCTTGAGCGCTTTCCCGAGTTCCGGGAACGGCTCCATGCTCGTCGTATCCTTCACCAACTCGACGCCGCGCAGCAGTCCCTTCCCCCGCACCTCCCGCACTACACCGAGATCTCGAAGCCCTTCGAGTTTTGAGGCGAGATACTCACCCATCTCCCTGGCGTTTTCATCGAGCCGCTTCTCGACAATCTCGTCGACGACGGCAATGCCGACGGCGCACGCCAGTGGATGACCGGCGTACGTATGGCCGTGGGCGAAGTTTTCGCCCTGCTCGTAAAAGCATTCCCCCATATCCTGGCGCGCCATCAGCGCTCCCAGCGGAATGGCACCGCTCGACAGTCCCTTGCTGCCACAGATGATATCAGGCGTCACCCCGAAGGTGTGGGCGGCGAACATCGCCCCGGTGCGGCCGAAGCCGGTGATAATCTCATCGTAGATGAGCAGAACATTGTGACAGTCACAGACGTCGCGGATAATTCGGAAATACTCCTCCGTCGGCGTGATGACGCCCCCTGTGTTGGAGATCGGCTCGATGATAACGCCGGCCACCGTCTCCGGATCCTCGTTGATGATGACGTCTTCGAACTGCTGCGCCGCAAAACGATTGCACTCATCCCAGTCGCTGAAACGATCCCTGTAATGGTTCGGCGCGAAGACCTTGAGGAAACCAGGCGGCTGTGGCTCGAACGGTGTCTTGCGCTCGCCGGTGCCACTGGCCGCCATCGCCCCCATCGTGGCACCATGGTAGGCGTGGTAGCGGCTGATGAATTTGTACTTGCTGGGATGTCCCGTCTGCTTGAAGTACTGCCGTGAAAACTTGATGGCTGCTTCCATGGACTCCGAGCCGCCGCTGAAAGCCTTGACGAAATTCAGATCTCCCGGCGTCACACTGCCGATCTTCTCGACGAAGTCCAGAGTCACATCCGACGTACCGTGCATGGGAGGAGCGAATGCCAGCTTTTCCCATTGCCTGCGGATCGCTTCTTCGATGCGGGGATGACGGTGCCCGAGGAAAGTCGAGTAGATACCGCTGATGCCGTCGAAGTAGCGCCTCCCTTCCACATCCCAGTAGTAGAGTCCCTCCGCCCGCGAGACGATGAGCGGGTTGGCCATGAATTCCTCCGTCGACTGGTAGTCGAGGAATGTCTTTTTCAGCAGGTCCTGATGCCGTGCACTCACATTCATCTTGCTACTCGACCTCTCTATGTTGGACTGCAGTAATCGATTGCCGTCAGTGCATACACTTGTGTGACTCGCACCAGTTCGTCGATTGGCACGCGCTCATCCAACGTATGAGCCCCCGTCGCCGCCGGCCCGTGCGTGATGACAGGTGTCTTTCTCATCGAGTAGAAGGCGTTGCCGTCATCGACAAAGAGCTTGTTTCCCGCCTCGAGCCTAGCGCTGCCGGTCACGGCTCCGTAGCCGCCGTGAAAGGCATCCACCAGTGGATCCGACTCGTCGAGGCGGAACGCCTCGCCAGACAGCGTGATATCCGCCTCGATCTTCGTACCCGTCGCCGTCGCCACCTCGGCCAGCAGCTGCCGCAGCTCGGCATACGCCGCTTCACCATCGCCGGGCGTCACCCATCTTCGCGTACCGGACAGGCGACACTCGGTCGGCGCCTGATTGAAGATCTCCCCGGACTCGAACTGGCCCACAAAAATCGTATCTGTCCCGGAGTGTGGATGCGTTTTCTTCCCGAGCTCGCTCATCAACTCCGCAAATCTGCCAATCACCCGGGCACCGGCGCCGATCACATCCGGCGTGTCAGCCGGCCGCAATACTTCGTGTACCTTCTCCCCTTCCCGGCTGATGGTGATCGCGAACGCCGCTTGCCCCCTGCCGGCGACCGGCAGCGAATCACACAGATACTCCGGAATCAGCACGCCATCACCGGCGTAGCCCGCTTCGATCACTCCCTCCAACTGACTGCCGTCACCCCAGGGGCGCTCGTGCAAATCGTACGCCGTCAGCAGAATCGAACCGCAGTCGAGTAATCCGGTTTCCCGCAGGACGCGCAGCACCTCCACATTGATGGCGATTCCCCCCTTCATGTCCGCTGAACCCGAACCAAACAGATATTCCCCGTCTTCGCGGGGTGACACGAAGGGCAGATGGACCGTGTCGAGATGGCCCGTCACCTGCAGCGTCCGTCCCGGTTTGCCGGAATCGTATCTCACCGCCACCGCCGGCGCTTTCTCCCAGCCTCCTGCCGGACGCTCCACATCGAATCCGTCAGCCTTGAGAATTTCCGCCAGCCGATCGGCGACCGCCCCCGCATCACGGGTTGGGCTCGGCACCTCAATGAGAGCTGTTGCCGTCTCGATCAATCGCTGCCGGTCTACTCCACTCGCTACCTGTTCTGCTGCGCTCTTGTCGACCATTCTCTCCTCAAAGCAGGTTCATTCGTAGACGGAGTAAATATATAATGAATACAATCGGAGCCGATGGCGAATGCCGTGTTCTGCATGTCGTTCATTGCCATCTGCTCGAGAAAGGGGCAGAGCAGGCTGTGCCGAGCTGTGCACCCACACGAACTCATCTTTGCGCATGTGTGCGGCGGACAGACGGGCCTGCATGCGTCGGGAAACTGGTCCACCTGATCACCCGCTCGCTATCCCATCCCGAAGCATGATGAAGACCTGGCGCCGCTCAGAAAGGGAGGTTTTGCGGCCTGGAGCGAACGGCCCGAACTGCCTGGCGGAGGGATGCAGAGCCCCTACACCTACAGCAAGAGCAAACGTGATAATCCCCTGACATGTGGGAATTGCGTGCACGTTTGCCATCCGGATCCTGAGGAACGCAAACGTCGATTGGAGCTATTGCGGCAAGGGGGAGTCATCATCCAGCATGAGGATGGAAGCCTGCAAGCCGTATCGCCCGAAGAACATCGCACGTGGTTGCAGGTTCTTTTGCGACTGGAACCAACCCAACCTTGAAAGCAGTGAGCGCGCCCTGTTGTTAGAAATTGCGATTAGGTTGCGGACAGACTGTGTCTCATCCTCAGGAGTGGTCTGTATGTGCGGGTGCGTATTCGTTCCCCGCGTTCCAACCGGGATAATGTTCTTCTAAGGCCGCCAGCGTTTGCGCCGTGTAGTACGGGTGCCCGGCGCGAGGGAAACGAAATAGCTCGCGGTCTTTTGCGTTGAGTCCGCTGATAAATTTTCGGAAGTCGGCGTTGTGACCGACGTCCGTGTAGTGGCAGACTCCTTCCCAGGCGTGATCGCCGTGCCCGAAAGCAAAGCCCCAGTGTAGCGCTGGCCGTCCTCGCGGATATAATCGCTGGCGGA
>DBZV01000176.1:468-861 GCA_002311865.1 Dehalococcoidia bacterium UBA1151 | reverse complement strand
TATCGCCCTCGTGTTCGTGGGCGACCAGCCGCAACGGCGCCTGGCCTTCTGCAACTGGTTCGGGGTGAATCCAGAACCAGATCTGCTTGTGCGTCCTGTCATCGGTCGGCGGCAGCAGAGAATTATTGCCATTGTCGAGATGCGCATTGTTCGCCCCCGATTTGAAGCCGGGACACCTCGCCAGACAGCTTCGCGGTCGAAAATGGATGTGGTCGGTGCGAAACCATTTCTGCGCGAACTGAATGGCATCGCGATTTACCGCAGCGTCGTTGAGTATCGGTTCGGGAAAAGGGAAGAGACTAGAGCCCCAGCGTCCTTCCGGTGGGTCATGCTCATCTCGTTCCAGGGCTTTAATATCTTACGGACCGCGGCGGCGATCCTGCCGCTGCCCTT
>DBZV01000176.1:0-268 GCA_002311865.1 Dehalococcoidia bacterium UBA1151 | reverse complement strand
ATCACCGATCCAGACTCGATAGGGCCTCTTGTACGGTATATACTCCAAAGTTGACTCGAGTCGTCGGAGAATCGGCGCAGCGGCCACCGCGGCCCAGTTGAGCGCTCCTACTGGCGTGTTCGGCGATGCGGCGGGCAATCTCTTCATTGCCGAAGAGGAGGGTCATCGCTTTCTCGGTGGTCAGATCCAGATCGAGGTATACGAGCTGGCGGAAATCACCCCCGGCGTCGCTCACGAAGAACAAGATTCTCAACCGAATGGCGCTGTT
>DBZV01000203.1:20571-31061 GCA_002311865.1 Dehalococcoidia bacterium UBA1151 | reverse complement strand
TTGCGCCCGGTACTAACATAGAAACTGGTACAACTATTTGGGGCAGGTCACCGATGACCTGATAGCCGATCTGGAACACGCGATCTCCACGGTCACATGAGGCGATCATCCCCTCCTCACCAATGCGTGAGTTAAATTCGTGCGGTGGCGGCTCGGCCCTCGTGCCCACATTCCGCTAGCATTCCGGGGATGGGAGTACATCGCAAATGACATCGCAGAAAACCAATCGCCCCGTAGTGGGCATCGCCTGCAATCGCGAGACGTATGGGCTCGATGTGGGTGACATTGATCGCCAGAGGCTGGAGGCTGTGTCTGAGTTGCGATTTGAGGAGTTTGATCTACCCACCAGCTGGGATGAGCCTCCGGTTGCTGACGCCGACACAGACGCACGATTCAGGACGTTTGTGAGTGGGCTGGACGCAATTGTTGTTTGTCACGGCTCTCCGCGCGTGACCGCTGAGGCGATGGATGCGTCACCCAACCTGCGGTTCATCGGCGAACTTGAGGGCGACCGGTTTGCTCAGCGCATTGATGTTGAGGCTGCGATTGAGCGTGGCATTCGGTCAATCGACACCACGCAGGGCTCGTCGTATCCGGTGTCGGAGTGGGCGTTGGCGATGATGCTGATCGGACTTCGCAACGCGGGGAGTCTGTACCGGAAGTTGATCGACCACCAACATGTTTTTGAGGATGACTCTCGCTACAAAGATCCAGGGTTCCTGCGGGGTGAGCTGACGGGCAAGACGGTGGGCATGATTGGCGCGGGTCACATTGGGCGTCGATTGCTGGAGTTATTGAAGCCGTTTCGCCTGAATGTGCTGGTTCACGATCCGTACGTGCCGCGCGAGATCGCCGATATCTACGACTTGACCATGACGTCGCTGGACAACGTGATGTCGGTTCCCGATGTTGTCGTTTGCCTGGCGCCGATTACACCGGCTACTCGCGGCATGATTGGCGAGCGTGAGATTGGGCTCTTGAAGCCCGGCGCGGTGTTCGTGAACGTTAGTCGTGGGGCGATTGTTGATTCTGATGCGCTGATTGCTCGCCTGCAGAAAGGCGACGTCGTTGCCAGCCTGGATGTGTTCGAGCCAGAGCCGATTCCGGTTGACTCGCCCATCCGCGATCTGCCCAACGCCTTCATCACGCCACACATCGCTGGCGTAACGGCAGCGAACAGCCACCGATTCTTCTCGCTGATGGTGGATGAGTTACTTCGATTCTTCGATGGTCACGAGACGCGCTACGACCTGCTGCCACAGACGCTGGCCAACCGTCGAGGCACTCCGCCAGCGACGCGCTAATCGCTACTCATGTGTTGCATCTACGATTGCGATTGTGGCGTCTGTCCGCATAGTCTGGATGAAGGGCGCAAGCTAGCTCCATTCTCATGAACGCACCTGCCAGAAAGACACTTGAAGGCTGGGGACGATATCCCCGGGTTGAATCTGACGTGCTCCGTTCGGAGTCGCGTCGTGATCTCATCGCCGCGGTCACGTCCAACGGCAATCATCCGGTTCTGGCGCGCGGACTTGGTCGTGCCTACGGTGATGCGGCGTTGCTGGAGGGCGGTGTGACGCTGCTCATGGAGCGGCTTGATCGGATACTTGAGTTCGACCCCGAAACGGGCTGGTTGAAGTGCGAGGCTGGATTTTCTCTGGATGACCTGGTGCGGATATTCCTGCCGCGCGGCTTCTTCCCGCCGGTGGTGCCGGGCACTCGATTTGTGACGCTGGGTGGTGCGCTGGCTTCTGATGTTCACGGTAAGAACCACCACATATCAGGCTCCTGGGCCTCCCACGTCCGCAGCGTGGAGTTGCTCAAATCGACGGGTGAGATTGTCTTTTGCGACGCCGAGCGCAACAGTGAGCTTTTCTGGGCAACTGCTGGTGGGCAGGGGCTCACGGGGATCATCCTTAGCATGGAGGTCAAGCTCCGGCGGGTCGAAAGCGGCGCTGTGGACGTTGTCTCTACCCGCGTGCGTGACCTTGAGGAGTTCCTGGACGTGAGTGCCGCACATCAGGATTGGCCGTACTCGGTCAGCTGGATTGACGGCTTTGCGCGCGGGAGGTCGATTGGGCGCGGAAATTTCATGGCTGGTCGGCACGCCCCAGCAGGATCAAACGGCAAGGCGGGATTGTTGAGCAAACTACCCAGAGGACTCATTAGCGGTCGATTCCTTGAGTCGAATCTGTTGCTCAACGGACTGAGCGCACGGATGTTCAACGCTGTCCTGTACCGCAAACAGATCAGGAAGCGCTCGAGCAGCACCATCAGCGTGTATCCGTTCTTCTTCCCACTGGACGCCGTCGATCGCTGGAATCGCATGTACGGTAAGCGCGGCTTTTTCCAGTACCAGTTCGTAGTACCGCCAGACCCACAAAACCTCGCTCTCAAGCAAATTCTGGCGTCAATATCCGAGTCTGGCACACTGCCGTTCCTTGGCGTAATTAAGGAGTTCGGAAGTGAGAGCCACGGTGGCCTATCGTTCCCCCGGCCGGGCGTCACGGTAGCGCTCGATTTTGCCAACACCGGTCAGAACACGCTGGACCTGTTCACCCGTTTGGACGATATGGTTGTTGACGCTGGAGGGCGTGTGTACCTGACCAAGGACGCCCGCCTCGGACTCGACGCGTTCCGGCGAATGTACCCCGAATGGACGGAGTGGAAGCTGGTTCGTGATGAGGCCGATCCGCTGAATATGTTCCAATCTGAGCTTGGCCGCCGTCTGGGCCTGGTGGGAGAAATGTCCGATTGAATGTACTAATCCTGGGTGCCACAAGCAGAATCGCTCAGGCGATTGCGGCCGAGCACGCAACGGACGGCGATTCCGTTCTTCTAGCGGCACGCGATCGCGACGAAGTGAAGACCATCGCGTCTGACATACAGGTCCGCCACTCCACGCGGGTGTTGATCGGAGACTTCGAGGCGACCGACTTCGATTCGCACGTAGGGTTCATCACAGACGCCATTGAGGCGCTCGGCTCCATTGACACGGCCTACGTAGTGTTTGGGGCCATGGGCGAGCAGGCGGCGTCAGAGAAGGACTTCTCCGCAGCTCGCACAGTGCTGGATGTGAACTTCACCGGCGCGGTGTCCATCTCAGAAGCGCTTGCGGGTTACATGGAAGAGCGCGGACAAGGCGTAATCGTTGGCATCTCAAGCGTAGCTGGCGATCGCGGCCGCCAGAGCAACTACTTCTACGGTGCGGCAAAGGGCGGCTACGCCCTCTACCTCCAGGGCCTGCGCGGACGACTGGCCCGGAGCGGCGTGCACGTCATGACCGCCAAGCTGGGGTTCATAGACACACCCATGACGTTCGGCCTGAAGACCAAGATCCCAATCGCATCACCAGAGTCCACCGCCCGCGCCCTGAAAAAGGCCGCGGCAAAAGGCAAGAACACGTTCTACTATCCCTGGTTCTGGCGCCAGGTAATGTTCATGATCAAGGCCATCCCGGAGCGCATGTTCAAGAAGCTAAAGGTTTAGGGCCGGCAAACCCAATACTTGGGGGGCCGTTCGATAGGCATCCATTTCTTATGCCATGCTTCCCCGAGCGCGTCATTCTGAGCGGAGGCTCCGCGAAGTCGAAGAATCTCGGCGGCGGGTGACGGTGGCCTTTTCATCGAGTCGTAGACCGAGCCCCACCCTGAGATCCTTCGACGGCCCTCAGGATGACGCGGGGGGCGAGCGGTGTGGCGTCAGAATTAGAGCTGGCGTCCCGCCTCATCTGTCGTCCTGAGGCCCGGCTCCGCGGGGCGTGAGGATCTCATCCCCCACAGTTGAAGAGGCATCACCACTACCTTCATCGCATCTGCGGATGTTTCTCGGCGACTTTACGTAGGGCCTCGTAGCAGTGCCGCTCCACGTCCGTCTCCTTCGCTCCCATGCTTCGGCTCTTGATGCGCGCCCAGATGTGGCGCCTCCAGTAGCCCAGCACACCCCAGTCTTCACCCTGCTGCACGTGGCATAGCTCATGCCGCGGCAGCGCTATTTGCCGATCGATAATGAGCTCGCCGTCGGCGTCTTTCCGCAGGTATCGCGACTCGATGATCACTATGGTTTTGCCGAAGGGAAGGACCACTGTAAGACCGCCGCTGATAAACGGCTTTCGCCATCCCCAGAACGTAGTTCTATCGAGGTGCCCAGTGCTTACGCCGAATGTCTGGAGCTCAGCTCCGGCAGCGCTAGTAGAAAGAATCCTCATCGTCGGCCTCCCTGGGGTTGGGCCAATGTTAGCCGTGCTGCGGTTAGCGAGTACGCGGGTTGAAGGCGTCGTTGAGGGCGTCTCCAAGGAGGTTCCAGCAGAGGATGAATGCAAAGACGATCAGTATTGGGGTGAGCAGCTGCTCCGGGTGATTACGCAGCACGCTGACGAGACCACCTCCCTGGAACGTTACATCTGCAATCATGCGGCCAATGCTTGGGTGCGGCGGCTGAATGCCGATGCCGATGAAGCTCAGGATGACCTCTGAACCGGCTATGGCGCCAAGACCTGAGCTGGCCGAAACAATGATTGGGAACATGGTATTTGGCAGCAAGTGGGTGAACATCAGGCGCGGTGTGGATACGCCGATCGCATTCGCCGCCTCCACGTACGGCATGGTGCGTAGCGTGAGCACCTGACCGCGGACAAGCCTCATCATGCCAAACCAGCTGAGTGGCAGCAGTGCCACGCTGATCACGAAGAAGTCGGCCGCGCCGGACGACACTAGGCCGTCGATCCCGGTCCAATCTTCGATGTTGCGCACAAAGTCCACGATTCGCGGCCGGAGTGTGGCCGCGAGAAGGATGATCAGCAGTATGTCGGGGAAGGCAGATACAAGCTCCCCCACCCGCATCACAAAGGCGTCGAATATGCCCTGGAAGTAGCCGGTGAGCAGGCCCAGCGTGACGCCCAGGAACAGGCTGCCTGTAAGGAGGCCAACCATGGTGATGATTACGGTTGTGCGAATGCCATAGACGGCCCGGCTGAAGAGGTCACGCCCTGCCCGGTCTGTGCCGAAAAAGTGTTCGGAGGATGGCCCCTCCTGAGATATCCTCAGGTTGATCTTGTTTGGATCGTGATTTGCTATCAGCGGTGCAAATATTCCGGTGAAGTAGAGGATGAACAGGATCACCATCGCTATCACCGCAATCTTCTTCCGCACCAGGCGTCCCATCGCCAACCGGAAAGGGGAGCGGGAGCGCTCTTCTACGACCGGAGGGCCGTCGTTCGTATCCGCGGCTGTGGTCACCATATTGCGCGCCTAGTCATAGGTGATCCGGGGGTCGATTGCTGCGTACAAGATATCTATAAGCAGATTCACTGTCACAAGCATTCCGGCGCCAATCAGGGCGAGGGTTGTGATTACCGGGAAATCGCGCGCGAAGAGTGCGTCCAGCGCGAATGATGCAACGCCGGGAATTCCGAAAATCAGTTCGGTGATGAGTGAGCCACTGAACAGCCCGGCTATCGCGAATCCCAGAATTGTAAGCACGGGAATCAATGCGTTTCTGGCGACGTGGCGACGGCTGACGACAGACTCAGCAAGCCCCTTGGAACGTGCGGTACGAATGTAGTCCTGGCCCAGCACTTCCAGGGTGCTTGCTCGCATCATTCTCACCAGTCCCGCGATACCTGGTATGCCAGTAACCAGCGCCGGCAAGATGATGCGCGTGCTGAATAGACCATCCCATCCGCCAACCGGCAACCAGCCCAGGTTTACACCGAATATCAGGATGAGCAGTGGTCCAGTGAAGAAGACGGGAATTGCCATCAGAAATAGCGTTGACCCGACAATCGCGGGATCGATCCATTGCCCCTGTTTTGAGGCGGCGTAGTATCCCAGCGGGAGGCCAAATATGATGCTGATGGATATTCCCGCCAGGAAGAGCTGTCCCGATACTTTGAGCTTTGGCGCAAGAAGTTCCCACACTGAGCGATCAGGCCGAGAGAAACTCTCGCCAAAGTCAAGCTTTACCGCGTTGCCGATGTATTTGATGAACCGAACAGGTACTGGTTGATTCAGTCCGCGATTTTCGCGCAATCGCTCAGCTCGTTCTTCTGTGTAACTCTGGCCCAGGGCGACCTCGATGGGGTCACCGGGTGCGAACTCACCCATCACAAAAACGAATAGCGCGGCAAAGAAGAGCAGGACGGGCGCCCAGAGAATTCTTCTTATGATGTAACCAAGCATTCAGTGAATTTCTACGGGCAAGCCTCACCTGTCAAGCCAGCACTCTGTCTGACGCGACTCCGGCCCCGAATATCCCGCTCAGGAATTCGAGGCCGGAACTGTTGTTATTTTCGTAATCTCGCGGCTAGTTTGTCAGGTAGACGTCGCCAAGTTTCGGTACGATTATTGGCGTGTACTGGTAGTTCTGAACATGGGGCTTGATCAGCGCCTTGCTTTCGGTATCGAACCAGAGTGGCAACCAGGCAGCATCACTGATGATGGCCTGCTCAGCCTGCTGGTACAGGTCGACTCGAAGCTGTGTGTCGGCTTCAGTGCGGGCCCTCTCGACCAGATCGTCCACTTCAGGATTGTCGTAGTTGCCGTGGTTTCCGGGGCTTTCGCTGTGGAAGAGGATGTCCAGGAAGTCCTGTGGATCCGGGTAGTCTGCCTCCCAACCCAGGCCACCAAACACCTGCAGGCGTTCTCGGTTCAGGTCCTGAAGGTAGGTGGCCCATTCAACCTGTTGGATTTCAGCCTCTACACCGAGTTCCGTCTTCCACATATCAGCGACGATCTCGACATCAAGGCTTGGAGAGCCGCCCGTGCCGGGAATTGTGATGATGATTCGTGGGCGTGACTCCGCATCTGCGTAGTTAGACTCAGCCAGCAAAGCACGTGCCTGGTCTGGATCGTAGAGCAGGCCGTCAATGTCTCCCGTAAAGCCGGGGAATTTCGGCGGAAGAATGCCGTAGGCGGGAGTGACGAGTCCGGCGTAAACCGACTCTGCGATCAACTCCTTGTCCACCGCCATGTTCAGTGCCTGCCTGAACTTCGAATCGTCAAACGGCGGTTTGCTCGTGTTGAAACCAACGTACGAAATGGAGAATCCCGGCGGAATGTTCACGAGGTCTGCATTGAGCGGCTCAGTTGGATCCTGAACTCGATCAAGGTCAGCCAGTCCCACACCGGTGATATCGATCTCATCAGTCTCGTACATGGCCATAGCGATACCGCCAGCCAGGTTGAAGAGCACCCGGTCCAGGTACGCCTTGCGGCCGTTGTAGTTCTCATTGCGTGAGAAGACGATGCGCTCGCCGACCCTGTACTCGTCAAGTATGAAGGCGCCGGTACCAATCGGGTTATCCGTCCAGTTGTCACCACCAGCCTCAACGTTGGTTTGGCTCAATACGAAAGCCGTTGGGTAAGTGAGTTTGGCGATGAAGTATGGCTTAGGTGCGTCGATGGTGACCTGCAGCGTCCGATCGTCGATCACCACGATTCCGCTGGCTGAAGTTGCATCACCTTCAACGATATCATTGATGCCGACGATATCGCCAAGGTAGACATCTGCAACCGTAGATTCCGTATCCGGGTTAGCAGCGCGCTCCCAGGACCACTTGAAGTCGGCCGCTGTGATGGGCGTGCCATCGGAGAAGACGAGGCCCTCACGCAGGTTGAAGGTGTAGGTCATCCCATCGTCGCTTTGATCCCAGCTTTCGGCAAGGTCCGGGACGATTTGGAGGTCTGTGTTCAACTTTGCCAGCCCACTAAAGAGTTCAACGATCAGTCCGGCAGACGTTGTATCAGTTACCTGGTGGGGGTCGAGGGTTGGGGGATCAGACCAGAGCCGTCTGAAGACACCGCCAGCGCGTTCATCAAAGCTCTCACCAACTTGCACTGCGGAGGCTTTCGGCGTCTCACGCAGTCCCGGCGCCACACGATCGTTGGTTGGCGCGGTTGCCCGCGGTGCAGCCACAGATGTAGCGGTTGAGGGTGGCAATGATTTCGGATCACTGCCACCGCACGCCACGAACGCCACCAAGGCGACAATGGCGAGGCATGGGATCAGGCTCCGGTATGTGGGAAAAGAGAGGTTACGAATCATGGGTATCTTCCTGCTCATCTGTTAGCGCGAACGCCGGAATATTGTGTTGATCTCCGGACTCCGGTATCCGTTCAGTTTCGATATCTGGTTTGAGTTGGGTGAGAATTTATGGATGGTGGTAATAGTTATGGGTACGCCCTGATCTGATCGGCGGTTCGCGAGTTAGTCGCCTGCGGTACTCGTTAGATAAGCCTCAAGCATTTCTTGAATATCACCGTCCAACACCCTGCTTGTGTCTGCTGTTTCGTAGCCGCTGCGGTGGTCTTTGATCATATGGTAGGGGTGAATTACGTAACTCCGGATATGCTTGCCGCCAAAATCTGGCGATATATGCTCGCCCTTTAGTCTGGCAGTTTCTTCCAGCCGTTTCTGCGCCTCTAGTTCCGTTACGCGAGACAGAAGGATTGTCATGGCGATCTGTTTGTTCTGATTCTGCGATCGCTCATTCTGCACTGAGACTACTATTCCCGTTGGAATGTGCGTCAGGCGAACTGCAGTTGAGTTTTTCTGAACGTTCTGGCCCCCATGCCCGCTGGCGCGGAACGCTTCCATCTCAATATCGTCCGGGTTCAGAACTATCTCACCGCCATCCTCAATCTCGGGGAGGACCTCCACCAGGGCGAACGACGTGTGGCGCTGGTGGTCTGCGTCAAACGGCGATTGGCGGACGAGTCGATGGGTGCCCTTTTCCGAGCGCAGGAAGCCGTATGCGTAGCGGCCCGTGATCTGCAGCGTGGCGCTCTTGATGCCTGCGCCATCGCCGGGTGTTGATTCAACAATTTCCAGGCCGTAGCCGCGCTTCTCCGCCCACCGCATGTACATGCGCATGAGCATCTCAGTCCAATCCTGGGAGTCCACGCCACCCGCACCCTGCTTGAGTGCGATCAGGGCATTCTTCTCGTCGAACTCACCAGAAAGGCGGATGGTGAACGCCAGCGCCTCGAACTTCGCCTCGGTCTCATCCAGTTCGGCCTGAAGTGACTCCTGAATGGAGTCGTCGCCCTCTTCGATGGCCATTTCCGCCAGCTCTTTCACACTGGCGGCGCCGGATTTCAGCGCCTGCCAGGACTCCACTTCATCGCGGAGTCTGGCTACTTCAATGAGTTTTTTCTGAGCGGCGCGATTATCGTCCCAGAATCCGGGGGCGCTGGACTCCTTATCCAGAACGGCCACGCGATTCGCCTTGGAGGGAAGGTCAAAGCCGCCCCACGATCTCGGCAATGCGGTCGCCAAGTGACGATGCCGCATCTACGATTTCACGCATCTGGCAAAATCCTTTTTCCGAGCTGTGGGGTCTTTCGAACCATGAGGTCTTCCGAGTCGTGGGGATCTGTCCGTGCAATTGGGACAGGCGCGTTGATAAATAGTCTAAGTAGATTATATGGGCCAGCAGCGCTGAAACACCGTGCAAACGATACTATTTTGGGATCTGTTGTATGGCTGGCATAAGTATTTTCAACCAGACCACGCGAGGAATGGTTTCCTGTCGAAGATCCCGACGAGTCGGGGAGGCCCCTTGAAGGGCACCATTCCGTCACCTCGCGCACCTGACGTCGACGCAACTCACCCGAGTGCCAATTTAGCTGCGCCATCCCGGAATCGGAGGCTTTGCGGAGATATCCGGGACCCAGGCACGCAGGTTCATTCGTAGCCGGCAGATAGCAAATCAGCACATCATCGCCAACTCCGTATGCACCGTTCTGGAACTGCGGAATTGTGCGTGCCTGGATTCCAACCTCCGCTGGAAAGACGGATGGGGAGGCGCTGCACACGATTGTGTACGCTCCGGGGGCTAAGGCGGGTCATAACCCCGTCGCTACTCTGCCCTCAGTACCAGTTTAGTTGCGTCATCCCGGACTCGGAGGCTTTGCGGAGATATCCGGAACCCAGGGCACACTCATCATCACCCTGGACGTTCACGCAATTGGTTTGCGGTCATGTCATGAGTACAAGAAATATCGCCAATACACGCTGTGTGCTGTGGTACATTTCGGTATGTCGGGATGTAGCGCA
The DNA here is from genome assembly GCA_002311865.1 of Dehalococcoidia bacterium UBA1151. Classification (GTDB taxonomy): domain Bacteria; phylum Chloroflexota; class Dehalococcoidia; order Lucifugimonadales; family Lucifugimonadaceae; genus UBA1151. The sequence continues at coordinate 21,005 of DBZV01000203.1, read as the reverse complement.
GCCTGGTTAGNNGTTCGAATCCTGTCATCCCGACCATATTCTTTCGCCCTCGCATTGCTCTCCACCTATGGGCCCCCCAGCGCGGCTTACATTGCGACCACGCGTACAATCTGCCAACCGAGTCGTGATTTTGCAGGAAATCAGCGGCCACTTCGCGTGAGTGTCCGCTAAATGCGCGTGGGTAATGCCGATGTGCAGTAGACAATTTCTCAGCAGCCTTGTCGCAGTCGCAACGATCTTTGCCGTTGCGTGTGGGAATGATACGGCTGTCTCCGCGATGGAGATTCCGGCCACGTCGACGCCGCTGCTTGCTGCGCCGCCGCTCAGTATCGACCACTCAGGAACACCGGTGCCGGCATACGTGCCGCTAACTACGAATCAGACGCTGCTTTCAGTTCCTGGTGAGGACCGGCCGTTCCCGCGTGAGCTGGCGG
>DBZV01000203.1:9421-20496 GCA_002311865.1 Dehalococcoidia bacterium UBA1151 | reverse complement strand
TTCTGTCTGGCGACAACGCACTCGATCACTGGCTTAGGTACCTGATCGGCACACGAACGAGAAGTGATAACCGGGCCTGGGTGATGGACCTGTGCGCTGATCGCACCGGGCGAATGACAGGCGGGGCATTCGCTGCGGGGATTCGCGGATTTCAGGAGTTTGGGTGGCTCTTGGAACGAGATGCAGCAAGGGGATCAACGCGGGCCACGAAGTTCGGCTCCTGTTCACCGTGGATGATGGACGGTCTGCTGCGTACAACGAACAGTCAGCAGAAGTTGAACCGATTACTGTTGCGTCCGGGGCGGATTGCGACTGACGCCACGTGCCTGCTGGCCGAGAGGTGACGAAGACGGGGCGGTTCGTGATCGTTGCGTTGGACGAAAACACGGAAGCGGAGTCATTTGGCGCGAGGGCTGGAGGGCCTGTGCGAACGGTGCATATACAAGGATTCAGGCTACAATCGAGCGGCGGGTGGCAACGGCTCTGTTAAAATCCGTGAATGGCCACGAGGGCGTGGACGGGGTCAACTTGCCGCACTCAATATCAGGATTTACAGATTCAGCTAGAAGAAAAAACATGCACGCAAACAGGCGAAAAGCTCTTCTTTTACTACTGTCAGCCATATTCTCCATTGCTGTCTTGGCCTGTGGCACTGGCTGATCAGGCTCCGGCGATTTCCAGCAGGTGAAGACATTTGAGAAAGTACTGACTTTCGATGACTTCACGGCGATCGGCTTTAAACCGTCGAAAGAGTATGACGTTGATGGTCTGACGGACGCCCTTGAAGCCAGGAAAGGGTTTTGGGGTGTTGATCCCTACAAACGCGCCCAATATGAGGTTCGTTTCTACCCGTCGCATGAGATCGCACTTGCAAGTGGCGCAGCATTCGCAATTGCCGGGACAGGTGACGAATTTGAAGCGACAAGACGAGAGCAGGCCTGGGACGAGGGAGTAAAAGACCGTTGGCAAGCGCGCGGCGTTACGGACACCTCAAGCCCGGGCAGTGTCCAGGCACCAGGTCCCACGTACGGGGACTACGCAATATTCGGGAACGTCATCCTACTTTGCGAGGGCCTAAACAACGAGCAATCGTTGGAGAATTGCGAGTCTCTCGCGGATGCGCTCGCCGAGGCGGGAGCGTAGACCCACTATTAGTAGTTGGCCAGGCAGATGGGCGGTTATTACCCGCTTGAATACCGCTCGAACAGGAATTCTAGGATCGAGAACGGTCCAGCGACTACAAGGAACAGTATCCCCACACCGGTTCCGAGCCCTGCCAGCGAAATAGCCGGCCCCCGTCCGGGCTTTGAGAGAGGTCCAGCCAAATGGAAGATCGCGAACGCGAGGACCGCCATAAGAAGGCCCGCGATCATCCCGGAGCCCGTATCGAGTACCCAACTCAGATAGACCGAGCCAGGAATGCCGAAGATGAGATCTCCGATCTGATCTTCCAGGGCTCCCTGGTTTGTCACCCGCGTGAGATCGGTGATCTCCAAAACGAACAGATTGATTGGCATGAACACCCCCAGTAATAGGGGCATGAGCATCCCGTAGAAAAATCCGACCGTCAGCAACCGCCACACGGACTCTGCTGCCTCAGCAAGAAACGTGAAGGCACCGGCCACAATCGTGGTGGCCAGAAAACCGGCGATGACAGCCGGAAATACCAGGCGTAGATAGACATCCATGCCAGGGCGCGTCAGTTGGTAACGATAGTCGGCATTGTCCAGAAGGTCGATCAGTGCCAGGTACTGAAAGATGGCCGCCAGAGCAGCTCCGAGAGGGAGGAGCGTGATGATGAAGATGCGGCTGCGTCGGGTTGCCTCTTTGAATCGCGCCTCCTCAGCAAGCCGATAAGCATCGAACCGATCGCGCGTTTCCGACGCCACGCCACCCGTATCCTCCGGCGGAGCGAAATTCCGTCGGATCATGTTTGGCCCGCTACTCATCGTCTTCACCTCTTTTTGAGGACTTGAATGAGCCGCGAACTGGACGCCCTTTAATAGTAAGTAGCAACAATCCGGGCACCACCATCATCCAAGCGACCACCTGACTACTCACCAGCACCGCTAATCCCATCCCTCCGACTATCAGGAACAGGCCGACGAATATAGCTGCCCGTGCTTCCCTTTTTCTCCGAGCGTCGATAGCCCAAAACACGTGTGGCATATCCCCGTGCACTTCAGCGCATGTCTTCCCCCCATGTGCATAGGCGCTCTCTGGGCTTTGACTACTCATTAGTTCCGACAGTCTATTTGCGTTCCGAATCGATGGTGCATCGTCCAGTTCCAATCTCGATTCTCACAATCCGGCGACGGCAGATATTAGCGTTTTGCATCTATCCAGAGATTGGATCGAATCCCTGCCCTGGCAAAGCATTACAACGTTACCGTAGATTACGAAGTCAGCGTATTTGACAGTCAGACTGCCTCCCCCTCCAATGATCGTGAAACCGGAAGTTCGTCTATCTCTGATGCCCTCTTTCCAGGTTGAGTCGGCCTCGGTTACCGCGGCATCCGGGCCTGTGACCTCCTCAGCGAGTGTCACTCCTTCGGTTACGGCCTCGTCGTGTGTTGGGTAGAACCGCAACTAGAAGTCCAATGGCTCACCGCCAATCTGCCAGAAGCCGTAGTATGCCGACTGGGCACCTGGGAGTCTGGTCACATCGTACTGTTTCGACTCCTTGAACCCTACGGTCACAAAATCGGAGATAGAGAGAGAACCGGTGGCGGGGATAATCTTCTGGGATTCTGTACTATTGTCCTCGCCACTGCCACACGCGAAAGCGAAAACGAACGCGAGCACGACCACAGCGCCCAGGGCGCTCGGCAATGATTGCCCTGGATTCGCACGACTCAATCCCAGGTGGCTGACTCCGCCATTTGTTTGATCAGCTGATTGCGAGGAATCACCGCCAGAGCAGAAAAAGATCATGTTCCCATCGATGAAATAAGCCTTGTTATTCGACTGAGGCGTGATCTGGCCCGGAGGACTACGGAATCTGCGCCAGTAGTGCGTCGCACGTATCGCGTGATTGAAGAGCGCTCCTGCCCTGGCATACCAAGATTACGTTGCCATAGATGACGTAACCCCCGTATCTCGATATCCGGCAGTTTGACGAATCGCCTCCGGCCGATCGGGTGCAGGCACGCGCTTCCTTGAGCCCCTCATCCCAGCCTGCCTGATCACTCTTGAGGATAGCGTCTTTGCCTGTCCGTTCTTCGGCCGGGCCAATTCCATATGCACGCGCATCGGCGTGTGTCCGATAGAACCTCACCTCATATTCAGCACGATTGTAGGGATCAGAACCGTAAAAGCCGTAGTACGCACTTTCGGCGTTTTCCAGTCCGGCAACATCGAACGTCTTGCTTTTCTTGAATCCAACAGCGGTGAAATCGTCGAGCGTCAATAGTCGCTCAGGCGCGAGAACTGTGGGTCCGCTGGTCGGTTCCGCGGCGGGTGGGGCATCAGCTCCGCACGCGGAAATCACGAGGCTGACAACAGCGAGGAATGAGAGTAGTAGGGGAGCTCGTGTTGGCATGAATTTTGAGGTCACCTGGATGAGTGAAACGCTTTCGTACAACTGATGGAGTCGGCGACCATACTACAGTCGATTCGGGAGCCGCTACCGGGCGTTGCGCACAAAAATCACCGTGAACATGATTCTGGCAGGTGCCGTGATGCAGGGGCCTTAGTTCAACTCGCCCGTCAAGGCTTCGCAGGTCGCAAGTTCCCGCTCACACAACATGACAAGGTTTCCATACACAACGTACGCCGGATACCGGTTTACGACGGGTATCAGATAGTCGGTCTGGCCAGGATCTTTGGCTATCGACCCTTCCGCAGGTTCGATCCCGAACTCCAATGCGTCCTGATGACTGTCATACACCCTGACCTCAATATCCTTCTTGTTGAAGAATCCATACCAAACATCCAATGCGTTGGGTAGTGTATCCGTCTCGAACTGCTTGGACTTTTTGTATCCAATCGCGACGAGATCATCCATTGTGTAGCTACCGGTCGGATTGGCGATCAAACGATCTTCGAGAAGGCCTGACTGGCCGCCCGCATCTCGGATCTCCGGTTCGTCTCCACTGGCGGCCGGAGAGCCAGACGAGCCACAGGCTGCCAATGCTGTAGCCGCGCCCAAAATCGCGATCACGCTAATCAACTTGCGTTTGAGGATACAGATCACCTCGACTCGTTGCCGAAAACCTCGGCTGTACGGTACCCAAGAATACATCAATCCCATCGAGAGATGGGGCCGCGTGTTACGGAATCGGCTCAATGATTTCGTGGACTCTGTTGAGTTCAAGGCCAGCAATCTGCTGAACGCCGCCGTTCGGCCATCTGATGGTGATTGACGCGATGGTTGTTGCAGCGCCCAGCCCGAAGTTCAAGTCAAGAGAACTCATCGAAAGGAAGCTGGACGATCCAAGCACCTCCTGCACCTGGGTCATGGGCTCGCCATCGAACCCAGCCGCCGTCAAGGTAACACGAGCCCCGATCGCGTCAGCATTGGAACCGGTGCCATCCACGGCCATTCGCCCTTTTAAGCGCAAAGTGATCCAGTGGTTAGCGCCTCCGCCGTTTAGCCACACGAAGAGAGGGCCGCTTGCCATAACGCGATCACCGGACGCGTCCAGCGTCTCGCCGTTGCTGTTGGTGCCGATCAGATCTGTGAAACCATCCCCATTCACATCACCCTTAGCCAGTCCCTTGCCGTTCTCGTGGAACTCAGGGCCAATACGCCGGGCGAACCGATCAAATGAAGGATCGCTGGGGTCCAAGAGTGAGTAATCGACGCCAAGCGCGTCCAGAAGCCTCGCCTCCACGGTTACGTCTTTGAACTCACCGGGCCCTACATTCTGGAGCATGCGCCCGAAACCCGGCGCGAAGTCACCGCCGGGGCCTTCACCGCGAGCCACGAGCGATCCAAGCCAGTAGAGATCTTGGTCGCCGTCGTTTTCCATATCGAAGAATACGGTACCAAATCCGATGTCGTATGCGGCGAGTCCTGTCGGTGTCTTCCACAAGGAGTCGAGGTTAGACAAGTCGGGTGGGAGGATTCCGCTCGGCACCACGCCAGTACGCGCTGCCACGTCATTGAAGCTGCCGACGGTGCCGAGTCCTTCGACCTCCTTGGTACCACCGTTTTCAAGTAGGAAGTGGTAGCAGCTTCCCCAACCTAGCTGCTGCGAGTAGGCGCAGTCGCCACCCGGTGGGATCGGCTGCGGGCGGTCAAGGAGGTGGTACCCCATGTTCGTTACGAATACATCGAGATCAGCATCCCGATCGTAATCGCCCAAAGCAAATCCCATCCACTGCCCCGAATAGTCGATTCCCATGGCCGACGCGATCGACGTAAATCGAATGTTCCCTAGCGTGCTGTCGTTTCGGTAAACCTTCAGCCGGTCGCCATCGTCTCCCACCCACAGATCAAGATCGCCATCGTCGTCATGGTCGAAGAACATTGTGGCCCACGTCTGACCGGCAGGGTCCCCCACGATATTGCCCTGAGCGTCGACGAATGAGGCGTCGAAGCCTTCGATCGCCGTTCCAGATGGGTCCGGGAAGGTGATCGAGGAACCGTCAAAATCTCGCATCGTTATCGAAGGACTCAACAGATTCGAATCGACGGTAAGGTCCTCAAACGTTAGATCGCCATTGTTCCGGTAGAGGATGTTGAAGTGACCGTGGTGGCGGGCGTCGTCAAATCGAACAAAATCCTGGTCCGCCCGGTTGCCGACATACAGGTCGATCCAGCCATCGTTGTCGACATCCCCGCAGGCTACACTTGCCGCCGAGCGAATGTTTCGGGCGCGGCCGAACGCTGAGGCCGTGATGTCTTCGAACGTGCCATTCCTCATGTTCAGGTAGAGACGGTCGCTGATCACATCAATAAGTCCAACTGAGGCGTTCACGGAGCGATAGTCAAGCCGATCGCCGATGCGGCCTTGAGCGCCGACATAAAGATCCTGGTATCCATCATTGTTGAAATCACACGCCGCTACAGCCGTGCTGTTCTGCGACTCGGCGCCGACACCCGCTTCTACCGCAACCTCGGTGAACTGGCCGTTCCCATCGTTGCGAAACAATCGGTTCGGGCCTCCCCGGGCGACCTGAATAGGGGCATTTATCTCCGCCGAAGTCACGTAAAAGTCGAGATCTCCGTCACGGTCGTAGTCGAATAGAGCAACGCCTGGATACCGGTTCTCAATCATCGCCAGAGAACCGAGGGTTGACGCTATGTTGATGAATGGCCTGAACGCGTCTTCGGTAGGTAGACCGCTTAAGTCCGGTGAAGCGATCGCCTCATCGTTGGCGAAAAAAGAGGTCTCGGGCTGATGCGCCGTCGCCGGGGCCTGGGCCGCCGCCGCGACGCGGTCAGTGAGTCCGCCGCCTTCCCAAAAGAGCGCGCCACCGGCTAGGATCACCAGTCCGCCGAAGGCTCCCAATGCCCACGTGGCGCCTGCGAAAGTGGCGATACCCCGCCGGGGCATCAACTTGGCCAGACCCCAGAACGTAACCGGCCCGCCAGCCGCCGCCGTGAATAGTAACGTACCTGCTGGCGCCGTTCCCATCCCCATGAGTAGCAGCAGGGCCACCAGAGGAATCTCGAAAAGGAGCGGCACGTTTATAAGGATTCCGAATGTGGCAGCGATCAGCACGCCTTTCCAGTCGTTGCCCAGGTACTCAGCGACGGTCTCCGGGCTGAGCCACTGAATGGCAAGCCCGCTGGCGAATCCGGCGATGACCATGATGGGTGCCATCCGAACCAGATAACCGATGCTGGCCTTCGCCCATTCGCGAAAGCCTGACCTGAGGACCGTTGGCCAATCAGACGCCTCGAGAGGGGCATCGGGGTCCACCGTGAGTATGGGCACGTCCAGCGTCGGTCCACGTTCCTGACGAATCGTCTTGACCACTATAGGACCGATCAGCAGTGCCCCGACAATGGAAAGAAGAAGCCTGCTCACGCCGAGAGCCGGTGTGAAAACGAAGAAGACCATAGCCAGCGCAGGAATGTTCATGGTGGCTGACCCCTGCACCAGCGCTATCGCCCCCTCGACTCCGGCGCGCTTACGAAATGCAGATGAAACAGGGACTATGCAGGCGGAACACAGGTTCATCACGGGACCTATAGCGGCGCCCTGGATAGTGCGTTTGAAAACGCCGCCCGACTGAAAAGTCGTGCCCACTCCTTTCGAGAAGAGGAATGCCTCGGCCAAACCCGCAACCAGAAATGCAAACGTCATACCAACAGTGACGAGACGCAGATACGTCACTGAAAAAGATATCCACTTGCCCAGGAAACTTTCGCTGGAATCCCTGTCGATGCAGAACCCTTGGAAGCACTGTTCCTGGGATATCGTGACGGCGTTCAGATCTTCACCGACGATGTCCAGCTTCGGCAGCCGGTTGAACGAAAAAAACAGACCCAACATCACCGCGAGGAGCAGCAATCCGACAAGTCTCTTTTTTGCAGTCGCTGTCTTGAGCATCGATCGCCGAAACGGATTCACAAGGTTGGCCAGGGTGAAGGGGGGGTCATTTTCGGAACCAGTCGCGAATCCTGCTACCCAGATCAGTCTCTCCGGTTGATGGGGGCAGAATCACCCAGACAACGAACAGTCCGCCGAACACAGATGCCGGTAGAACGGCCTCCAGCCACCACTCAGGCATCAGCGGTCACGTTACCACTCGTCATTGTTGGACGCTCTCATCTGAATTCCTACTAGACCGAGATCGCGATACGGGCCGGGTTCCAACCACCATTCCAATAGGTTATGGAGTGTACAACTCGACATCGGGTAAAGCGATTGAAACTGAAAACCAGAATGCTCGGCGGCCTAGGATGAGGCTCAGTTGCTCGCCTTTCAGCGGGCCGCCAACAGAGTAGTCTGCGAAGTCCCACGTAGACCTCGTCTGTTCATCGATGAACGTGTCCGCCTCGTATCGAAATGTGAGTAAGCGGTCCCTGAACTGACGGGAGAAGACCATACAGGATCACCGCCGACCGGGTCGTTCACAACACCATCCCCGATGAGGACAAGTGGGTAGACCTTTTCACCGCCACCCTGATTGATAGACAGGACGATATCGGCCAATCGGAGCGAATGGTTAACTCGATCCTTTTTGATTGAGTGGACCAAACTGCGGGCCACTCAATCTGCGACAAGAACTCAAGCTTGCCCTGAATGTCGAGTTTTACTCTGTACAGGTCGCCACCGAGATACGTCGAAGCCGGGCGGCTCCATCCCGGATCTTGTGCCGCCCGACCCGAACGAAGTTGTCGTTACGTAAAGCTCAATGAGATCCTTACCGCCAAACATAGCGCTAGAAGTTCGCGCGGTCGGGAATTTGACTCCTGTTCCTGCTTCCCATCGGTATCAAATCGGACTACACGGCCGCCGTACCAGATTGCCGCCCAGACGAACCCTTGGGCACCTACGGTCATACCGGCGGGGATGCAGAGATTACCGTCGATCCGGTCCGGTGGTGACACCGTTCAGCTTGAGCGGACGACCCTCGACGTTACCCTGATGCAGCGCCATATCCAGCCGTCATCCGATCGCCACAGTTTGACGCCCTTCCACGTGCCAACTGCAAGGCCGCCGTTGGCGTTGACGCCAACACCTGCCACGAAGTCACCATCGTGGATCTGGGTGTTCGTGCGGCTGACCGGGTCGTACTCCCAAAAACATCACCCTGGATGTCCGCCCAGTAAAGAATTTGGCGGCCGGGGTCACAAACCGGCCCCTCACCGACTATAGCGTTTTCTTAAACCAACTTTTTGACGTGGTAGTCCATCGGTCGAACTCCCCCGCCCTTTCGTTTGCCATGAGGTTGGTTTATGTTGCAGGGGAGCTTACTATCCCCGCCTGACGATCGCAGTCTGGAGTCGGTCTTACTGATATTCATCCACTCCTATGTAACACGGAAGAGATGACCAAAAGGAGTAACTTACGTGAAATTTTGCCCTCAAACTACGCGGTTATGGCAACTGTCGTTGTGGATGTTACTCATCGGGATCGCAACGATCCCGATCGCGTGCGGCTCCGAAGGCGGTTCCTCAAGTGGTGATTTCGAAAAGGTTTCCCAGTCTGGAGCCACGTTTAGCCCTGATGATCTATTAGCTCTCGGTTTCAAACAGTCGCGGGCTTACTCGACCGACGGACTTCCGGGCGCGAGTGCTGCGATCTACGGATTCTGGCGTCCCAATGGAGGAGATCCGGTGGACTACGAGGTGCGCTTTTATGGGTCTCATGAGGACGCTGTTTCGCTGGGAGTCGAGCTTGCAGTGGAAGGCACTGGGGACGACGCCGTATTAGATGTTTCGGAGGCGCGGTATAAGGAAGGTGTTCGAAATCGCCGGATGATCATCGGTGCGGGGCGCAGTGGGATTGGGCCCAAGTACGCCGACTATGCAGTTTTCGACAACCTCGTACTTCTCTGCCAAGGCGGAACGCCCGATCATTCACTCGAGAGGTGCTCTGCCCTCGCCAGTGCTTTGACCAAAGGCGTCAGACAGTAGTTGGGGGCTATTCCAAGAATCGACTATCGTTGAATACCTGAAGTGTCGTACTGCGTAGAATTAAACGTAACGCGACGAGCCGCAATTGAGACCCCTTTACGAGTGACAAGGGTGACGAGCTGCGGCATGGTAGGATTGGCTCGCGGCCGCGCAGCGCGGAGCGCACAAGGAGGGAGGAGTTCGAGGGGTGAATATAAAAATTTCAAGCACAAGGCATAACAGCAAGCTCGCCGCCCTCCTATTGATACTGAGCGCGCTAGCAATCGTCGCAATCGCTTGCGGGACTAACGATAGTTCCAGCTTTAACGATGAAATTGCCGCGGCAGGCAATTCCGGGACCCAAAAGATCATTGTCAATGATCGGATTTACACCATCGCTGATCTGGTCACCGCCGGATTCAAGAAATCCAAGTCTTACGATGTGGACGGGCTAGAGGCTGCGGTTTCGGCCCACTATGGGTTCTATGGAAAAGACCCGTACGATCGCCAGGAATATGAGGTGCGTTTTTACGCCACTCATGCAGATGCTGTCGCAATAGGCGCTCCCTGGGCTGACGAGGCCACTGGCAAGGACGCGGTCGTTCTGAGAGATATTCAACGGTGGGACGAGGGCCTTAAGGAGCGTCGCCAGTGCGCCGGAAATGGTGGTCACCATTCCGGGAAGTGCGATAACGCCAAGTACGGTGACTATATGATCGCCGGAAACATGGTCCTCATGTGCGAGGGAAAGACCTCCGGCGACGCGCTGGAAGCCTGTCAGGCGCTACTAGCAATACTATCCTGAAGCCCACAAGTTCGTGGACAGAGAGCGGACGCTCTTCGGTTTTGAAACCGTTGGGCGTTTGGACTCTCGGGCTTGCTTAGGACCTAATCACGAGATGCAGCATCTATGATCAAATTCCGCCGAATCCTCGCCGCGCCGCTTCTCCTCGCAACGTTCACCGCATTCGCGATTGTAGGGCTGGCCTGTGGTACCGACGAAACTAGCGTGGCCAGCGGCGGCGTTGAGCGAGTAGTGGACGACGCACGCATCTATTCGCTCAACGATGTGATGGCGGCCGGTGCGAAGGCTCCCAAGGAGTACGATGTCACCGAACTCCCGGGCGCAGTGTCCGCCTGGAGGGTAATCTTCCAGCAGAAAGACTTCGAAGTGCGACTCTACCCGGACCACGGCATCGCTGTCGGTCAAGGGACTGAGTGGGCCGATGCCGCCACTGGCGAAGATGCCGTCGTCGTCGGGGACGACGTGCGTTGGCAGGAAGGCGCCCGGGATCGCCGGCAGTGCAACAGAGCAGCTTCGACGCCGCACTCGGGATGCAACTACACCGCTCGTTATGGCGACTATATTATTTTGGGCAACATGATTCTCATGTGCGAGGGAGCCAACTCCGAAGAGGCACTGAAATCGTGCCGCTATTTTATCGATCAGATGGGCAGTTCCTCCTCATAGGTGGCTAGGGGCCGGAGACCAAATCGACGAGGTCCGTGCAGGTCTCGATGCCAAACTCACACAGCATCACAGTGTTTCCGGCGATCA
>DBZV01000203.1:0-9240 GCA_002311865.1 Dehalococcoidia bacterium UBA1151 | reverse complement strand
CAATAGCTCCATCCGCCGACTCGACGCCTAGGGTCAGCGCGTCCTGGTGTGAGCTGTAGAACCTGACCTCAATGTCTTTCTTATTGAAGAAGCCGTACCAGATGTCCAAGGTGCCGGGTACCGTTTCCGTCGAGTATTGCTTCGACTTCTTCCAGCCCGCGGCAATCAGATCATCGAGGGTCAAAGTACGGTCAGGAATGAATATTGGAGCTGCGTCCGCATCGACAGCTTTATCCCCGGTGGTAGTGTGAGCCACATTGGATATGCCGTCCGAGCCGCAGGCAGCCGCGAAAGCTGCTAGAACAGCGAATGCGACGAGCAGCAAGACTAAGCGGATCGTCTGAGGAGAGCCAGTTCCCGCGTTCCAGCCGATTAGTTTCCAGGTTATTTCGCCTACCTCCGCTCATCCGCATTTACACGAAAACCCCACCGGATATACCGGTGGGGTTTTCTGCACGAGTCAGATTAGCGTTCGATTCCTAATTAAGCTCAGCTTGACTTCAGACTGTGGAGAACGAGACTCCATGTCAGGTGCCAAGATGCTTCATTCGTGTAGCCAGTTATTTCTGTGCCGAGTGGCCAGTTGGTCCACCGCTTCTCACTCATCACGATTCGGTGGTACCACTCGAATAGTGGCACGTCCGGCAACTCGTCGAGCCAGATTTCCATCGCGTCGTGGAATATGGCCTTGACAGCTTCGACATCGTCTGGATCCGTCCTGCCAACTTTGTCGGTCAAAGCGTCAAATTCGGCGTTCTCCCAGTGGTAGAAATTCACCTGGTGGCCACCCGGAATGTTCACCGATGAACTCTGGTACAGCTTCATCGTGAAGTAGGGGTCCCGAATGGAGCCGCCATGCCCGAACATGAGGCACTCGAAGTTACCTTCTGCCATCCTGCTTGATACGTCCGGCGGCTGAATGTAAGTGGCGTTGATGCCATTATTTCGCAACTGCTCCGCTATCAACGGACCCGAGTCGGCGAATGCGCTGAACCCAAGAATCTCACAGTCGATTCCGACGCCGGCGGCGTCCTTCCACATGCCATCGCTGTCTTTGGTAAAGCCAACACTCGTTAGGCGGGCGTCGCCCCTGGCCGGGTCGAGCAACGTCGTATCGAACTCAGGCTTACTCAGAATGTCATCGATAGCATCGAAGTACTGAATAAGCGGTGGGTACTTGGGCATGGTCAGCGCGTTGGGCGCCGAATTGCCGTCGAAAGCGACATCCAGAACCTGCTCTCGGTCAATGTAATTGCTAAAAGCCCACCGGACCTCTTTCATATCGTAGGGTCCGAACTTGCCGGTGTCGTTGAAGGCCAGCGATATCGGCCACCAGTCAACGTAACCGCCAGGAGCTTCCCTGTAGGTGTGCGTGACGAGATCAGTGTTCTTGTCAAGCACGTCAAAGATCACAGCGGGGGTAGTCATACTCGCGTAGTCGACCTCGTCAGCAATCAGCGATTGCGCACGAGCAGTCTGGTCCGGTGTCGGCAGGTAGATAATCCGCTCGACTTCGGGTAGCTGTCCGTACTGGCCAAGCTGGGCTACACCTTCACCCCACCAAGAGTCTCGGCGGTCAATGATCTTCTGCTCAGGCGTCCCTCTCGCGACTCGCCATGGACCCGTGGTCAGCGGCCAGCCCTTTTCTTCATCATAATCCGTGAACGAAGGCCAGTCCTTACCCGAATAGTGATGTTCGGGGACCATGTACACACCGATATCGTATTTATAGGTCAGCAAGAACATGAATCTGGGGTCGGGGCGAGCCAGTGTCACCGTCACCTGGTGGCTGCCCGTAACGTCCGCTTTCTCCATCGAAAGGTCGATGTCATTTCCCCACCGGACCTCTTCCTTGAGGTCTTTCAGGGTATTCAGCGTATAGGCAACGTCATCGGCGTTGAACTCTTCGCCATCGCTCCAGTTGACTCCCTTACGCAGATTGATGACCAATTCTGTGAAGTCGGAGTTGTAAGACCAGTCCGTAGCAAGCCAAGGCGTGGTCTCATCGGCAAAGGCGCTGAAGAACGCCAGCGGCTCGAAAATTATGTTCGGGCCGGTCTGGTGGTTTGCGCCAATGGCATAGGGGTTCCAGAGCTGGTGGTCGGTGAACCGACCTTCTGCACCGCCGAGGTAGGAGATCAGGGTCTTGGAGCGCGGAACATCTTTCAGTTCCCCACCGGCTGTTGGGTCGATCTCGGACCCTGACGACGCTGCTGGTGGAGCCTCCGTCGCTGCTGGCGCGGCTGTCGGCGCCACTGTCGCTGCTGGCGCGGCTGTCGGCGCCACTTCGTCACCACTACAGGCCACAACTATCAAAAGCATCGCGGCCGCGACATACATTAAAACCCATTTATAAGAAGACTTCAGGAGCATTTGATCCCCTCCAGAACGGCGCATGGTTAGCCCAAATTTCTCAATTCACAATGGTCGATGCGGATCGGATACGGCATCAACATTTTTGGTAACGAGGTTTTACAACAGGACACAAACCTAGTCAAGCAAATTTACATCAAATTGAGCGCGGCATGTAATCGAAATTGGCAGTACCTTGAACGGCGACTTACTCGCCTTCGCTCGAACCAAACTTTGAGAATTGACATAAGCAACGGGATCAGAGATATGATTGTGGGATCGGCGAGACACCGATTATTTCCAGAATGAGCAGGCACCGCCGATCGGGGATGCACCGTCCATCCACACCGTAAGCAAAATAGGGTAGATAAAGACGTTGGCCAAAAAAAATTGACCCCTGATGGAGTTCGATCTGAATCCGTTGTAAGTCGGCTGAAACACGCGACATTCACCGAATTGCTATTCGTCGTCTTCCATAGCTTCCTGTTGCGGCGGTTCCTTTTCTTCCTACTCGTAATCTGGATTGCTGCGACAGTCATATTCATCATTCCCAGACTGTCAGGTCAAGATCCGGTAAAGGAAAAACTGCTTCTCGAAGCCCAGCGAGGAGGGGCCATTCAGACTGGTTTCGAACAAATGGCTGAGGCTTATCAGAAACGCCTCGGTTTAGATCAACCGATCCTCACTCAATACAAGAACTACATGTTCGACCTCGTAAGGTTCGATCTGGGAACGTCGATCGCCTTTTACCCAAGAAGCGTGAACTCGATGATCGCTGACTCAATCCTGTGGACGATCGGACTGCTGGGTACGGTGATCGTCCTGGGCTTTTTAATAGGCACTCTGGCCGGTGCTCTCCTCGGGTGGCCTCGATCCCCGGGTTATCTGCAGTTCCTCTTTATGCCTCTTCTGACGCTCTCGGCAGTACCCCAATACCTGCTTGGTCTGATCCTGATATACGTGTTGGCCTTCAAATTTAGCTGGTTCCCACTGTTCGGGGCCTACAATCCTGGCACATTACCCTCATGGGATTTTGCGTACATATGGGATGTGATCCAACACGCGATCCTGCCGGCCCTCGCCTTCATCCTTGGTGCCATTGGATTCTGGGCCGTTGGGATGCGCGGGATGATGATCAACAATCAGGGTGAGGACTTCATGATCCAGGCCGAAGCCAAGGGCCTGAAGGGCGCTCGGATATTCATGCGCTATGCGGTGCGAAACGCAATGCTGCCCCAGGTGACCGGGCTCGCATTATCGTACGGAACCCTCCTTTCGGGAGCGATCCTCATTGAGCGGATCTTCATGTACCCAGGGATCGGGGATACCTTGTTCCAGGCGATCAGGCTCTCCGATTTTTTTGTGATCAGGGGGGTTGTGATGACTGTGATCTTGTCTGTGGCTACCGCGACGTTTCTCGTAGACGTCCTATACCCGCTGCTCGACCCGCGTATCAACTACGGTAGGAGATGAGATAGTGGACACCCCACAGGCCTCTCAGTCCCCTACGTCTCCACCGCCCAGCCGGTCTAAGACGGATGAGCTGAAACAACTATACTGGGACCGGATAAACCCGATCATTCGATATGCGCGGAGAAACCCCCCACTGATATTCGGGGTATTGCTCCTCGGGGGGTTGATGCTTTTCGTCGGCATCGGATACCTGGTGTACGACACTGAACAGTACCGAGTACTCTCCGCCGACCCCGGCGACACCAGACATCCGCCATCGTTACAGTACCCCTTCGGCACGGATACGGCTGGACGAGACCTATTCGCAGTGGCGATCCGAGGAACACCACTGACTCTCAGAATCGGTCTGATAGCCGGGTTTTTCGCCGTTAGCTTCGGGACCGTGCTCGCATTCATCGCAGCCTACTACCGCGGCTTGGTCGATGGCACGGTGCGCGTAATGGCCGACGTAGGCATGACTGTCCCTCCTCTATTGATTCTTATTCTCATTGCCATCAACATCGAAGGTGGCTTGAGTGTGGACCAGATGGGGTTGGCAGTGGCCACGGTCGCCTGGGTGTGGCCCGCGCGGACTATCCGCGCGCAAGTCCTCATAATGCGTGAACAATCCTACGTGGAAATTTCTCGCCTGTCCGGATCGAGCGGCATGGCGATCATCTTCAAGGAGATGATGCCCAACCTGATCCCATATATAACTGCGAGCTTTGTCACCTCGGTGGCCGCCGGAATTCTCGCGTCAATTGGACTGGAGGCGTTGGGACTTGGTCCGTTCGATTCCCCGACCTTGGGAATGACGATCTTTTGGAATATTCAGCAGTCATCGATCATCCTGGGGATGTGGTGGTGGTGGCTTCCACCGATCGTCGCGATCGTCATTGTGTTCGTGGGCCTGTTTCTGATCTCTTCGGGGCTCGATGAGTGGTCTAACCCGCGGTTGAGGCAGCGAGTATGACTTTAGAAGTTACAAACGAGGCCTCATCGACCCGACCAGACTTGTCGAATAGGGATTTCGCCCTAGATATCCAAGATTTTAAGGTCTACTACGACACGCCACGCGGTATCGTGAAGGCCGTTGATGGCGTTTCCCTCGCTATCAGGCAGGGCGAGCGGTTTGCGCTTGTCGGAGAGTCTGGCTCCGGTAAGAGCACTCTCGCGATGGCCGTGATGAGGCTTACTCGCCCTCCAGGTCGTATCGCCGGTGGCAATGTCCTCCTACATGGAACCGACCTGGTCTCGATCTCGGAAGAGGAGATGCGCCAAACACGACTTGCTGATATTGCCTTGGTTCCCCAGGGCGCGATGAATTCCCTCAACCCGGTGATGAAAATTAGCAATCAGGTGATCGACGGAATTATCGATCACATCCCAGAAGACGCGCCTAAGCCTGACGCGGATGAGTTAGAGAACCGTGTGAACGAGCTATTGGTCCGCGTAGGACTTGCTCCGATGGTGGGCCAGCTATACCCACACGAACTGAGCGGCGGCATGAAGCAGCGAGTCGCAATGGCGATCGCGATTTCCCTCAGTCCGCGCGTAATCATCGCCGATGAGCCTACAAGTGCCCTGGATGTGATCGTCCAGAGGCAGATCATGCAGACGCTGGGCCAGCTTCAAGAAGGCCTGGACGCAGCGGTGCTCCTCGTGGGCCATGATATGGGGCTAGTGGCTCAGTTTGCCGATACGGTAGGTGTCATGTATGCAGGCAAGCTGGTCGAAATAGCTCCGGTCGAGACGATCTTCTCGAATCCCCTTCATGCATACCCGCAGCTGTTGATCGAGAGCATCCCCACGATGGACGAACGGAAACCGCTCACAGGCATCCCCGGACTTCAGCCATCTCTGCTCAACCTGCCTGAAGGCGACGTTTTTGCACCTCGCTCACCCATTCCACACACTCCTGAGGATGCTGCGACCGTGCCGAAGCTGGTGGAAGTTGAGCCGGGGCACTGGGTACAGTTATCTCGCTCATCGGTCGCCGATTTCAACACGTACGCCCACCTTGTGGATTATTAACGATACGAATGGTGATCGATTTGAGTCATGAAATGTTGCACATCCGTGGGTCCGGCGAGACAAGGTGTACGGAGGTTCCCTCTTGAGCGCACTACTCGAACTCCAGGATGTCACCAAAGTCTTCGGTGGCGGCTTCTTAGATACTCGAGGTGTCACGGTCGCCGTCGATCGCGTAACGTTGACGATTGAGGAAGATATCCCTCGGATCATCACTATCGCAGGCGAGAGTGGTAGCGGTAAAACAACTCTGGCACGCCTGCTGCTTGGCAGTATCGAGCCCACCAGTGGGACTATGCTCTATCGGGGGAAGGACTTTAGTGGCCTATCGCGACGGGAACGACGAGAATTCCGTCGGGAAGTTCAGCCGATCTTCCAGGACCCATTCGAGTCCTACAACCCGTTCTACAAAGTCGACCACGTTCTTCACTCTCCGATAAAGAACTTCAAGCTTGTCAGTTCAAGGGACGAGCGGGACCGGCTGGTCGAAGAAGCACTGCTGATGGTCGGCTTGCAGCCCGACGAAACGCTCGGGAGGTTTCCTCACCAGCTCAGCGGCGGGCAGAGGCAGAGGATCATGGTGGCCCGGGCCTTGATGCTCAAACCGCGAGTAATTCTGGCGGATGAGCCCGTCTCGATGGTCGACGCATCTCTCAGGGCGACAATTCTGGAGAGCATTCAGGATATGAAACGTGAACTGGGGATCTCAGTCCTTTACATCACACACGACCTCACAACGGCATTCCAGATTAGCGACGAAATCCTGATCATGTATCGCGGCAACGTTGTCGAGTACGGCGATGTGACCAAGGTGATTCCGAACCCGCAACACGCCTACACTCGGATGCTAATCGATTCGATTCCGCAGGCTAATCCAGGAAAGCGCTGGGGAAAGTTACTGGAGGCGACCGGAACGGAGATGGTGGGCACAGGGGAAGAGACCGAGCAATTCGGTATCAGGCCGCAGGCTACGCGCCACTATGATGAGGTCGAGCCTGACCACTTCGTCATGATTTCGGAGAACGACGCTGGTTCTCCGGGTGAGGAAGAGTTGGTTTCAGCCGCGACTGATCAGGGGCCGTCTTCGTAGATCCCGAACGTAAAGTTATACAGCTTCACACCTGCACCCTTAACTCGCAACGTGAGATAGTGGCGTCAGAACTCGTCGAGTTCAACTAGCTGGTACAAAGTGGCCTCATTCACCGTGACGATGCTTTTGCCATCGTTGTAGGACACATCGGCACCGGCCAGATCATCCGAGATGGGCTCCCCGTCCACCTCAACCTCCACTGTCGAGCTCGCGATCTCAGAGCTCATGACAACATTCACGCTGGTCGCAAAGAACGGGAACACAATATAGTCCTCTGCGAATTCCGTGCTGCGCAAATGAACTATGCCATATTTCTCGTTCCGCCAAAGACCGTGAAGCTCAAACTGTCCGTGCCTGCGAAGACCCAAATCCTCATACAAAATAGTCGCGCCGGGTGCGTCATAGTACCGACCCTGAACTGCGAACAGACCATCAAGCTCGTAAATGCGCTCGTATCCAGTGTAGATCTCCCGTGTGATCGTGTGCGCACCTGCCGCCAGCACCGATCCTTCATCCATCAGCGGCTTGACCCGGCTGATGTCGCGCCCAGCATCGTCGAGGGCGTTCCTCACGGCCTGCTGCGTTTCGATGTACCCACCCTCGCCGAAGTGTTGGTAGACGAGTTCGCCACTGGAGTCAAATAGGTAAGTGCTGGGCCAGAAGTGATTTCCGAACAGATCCCAAGTCTCTGTATCGCTATCCACCGCAACCGGGTAACGCAATCCATACTGAACTACAGCAGGCTGGACGTTGATCGCAAGACGCTCGAACTCGAACTCAGGGGAATGGACGCCAACAATCGTCAGACCTTCGTTACGGTACCGCTCATCGAGAGATCGTAAAAACGGGAATGTTCTAACAGTGAGAAACGTCTCATGCTTGAATCCAGATAACGTGGTCGGCGAGACATAGAGAGTTCTGGAGAAACAGTTGAAGCCGCGGAGGATCGGATCAGGCAGGGAGCAAAGTTAGTAACCATCGTAGCGAATAAGATATCACCGGATAGAAACAGGGCCGTATGACCAGCCAGGAGGGATCCAGATGAGGATGAATCGTAGTCTGATTGCGTTGCTTATCGCTTTATCGATTGCAATGCTCGGATGTGGTCAAGGAGCCAGTCAAGCTCAGGTCGAGGAGGCGGTGCAGACCATACTCACCAGTGGCGATCTGGCGATAGATCGATATCGGGCGGGCTCATTCGAGGTCGTTGACGACTCCGGCATCGTGCGTGCAGCGCTGGAAGTTGAAGCGGGCACGGTCCGCTTGGTCCTGACGGACCCCCAAGGCATCAATCGAATCGCGGTTAGCCTGGATAGCAATGATGACCCTTCGGTCACGCTTTTCGATGAATCTGGGATCCGTCGCGTCGGAATCGAATTTGCATTAGGCATTTCACCATCGTTGTCGCTGCGTGATTCTGCCGGGACGCTGAAGGCCGGGTTCCAGGTTCAAGGAGACGGCGGCCCAATCCTCTTTTTCAGAAGCCATGATGCCGAAAACGGCTTCGCTATAGCTATGGTGGGGGATGATCAGCCGATTCTATCTCTGGCTCAGCCCAACGGCCAACATCGCGTCTTTCTTGGATTGGATGACAACGGTTTCACACCTGCTCTCGTCTTCTTGTCGGCCTCGGGCGAGCCTATCGCAACTTACCCCTAAGAATCGACTGACCAGGAGCTGCGGCTGACTAATCGGAAGACCAGAAAGCAAGGACGCCCGAAGTCATCATCTGGGCCGGAGATTCCCCTGCTGCGTCAACGATCCATAATCCCGGGCGCGATCGACTCTATCTTTTCGGGCAGTTCTTCGGGATCAAGAACCGTCCCAGAAAGTACCAGAGTATTCGAATTTGGGGACCAGATCTGGTGGGTTTGAGCGAACTGATCGAACAGCGACCGTGAATAGCTGAACTCCCTAGTAGCAATCATCAGACTTCGTCATCAGGAGATAGCGACACGGTAATCCGAGCTCTCTCAATCGGAATGGTCGGGGGAGTGGGGTTGAGAATCCTCGGACGCCCACGTTGGCTGATGATACCTTGCCAACGCAAATGAGGCACCGAACGCCGTCGTCTTCATCGCCGGGAGCCAATCCGACTGAGGCTCTGTTCTTGCAGCGAGGACATTGATTGCTTATCAGTTGCATCACACATTCCTCTTCTGGTTCAAAGTTCAGTCCTCGCCGGACGAGCGTGAAACTGACCTGCCCCCCATAAACCGATCCAACTCTAGAGTTAGAGTTCTGGATACGGAGAAAGGGGAGATATGGCACGCAGGAAGTACACGCCTGGGCAGATCATCAGCAGGTTGCGGGAG
>DBZV01000219.1 GCA_002311865.1 Dehalococcoidia bacterium UBA1151 | reverse complement strand
CATCGCCAGGATGATCAGGCCGCCCAGGAACAGGACCAGGCTCATCCAGGTCAAGGGGGCCGCGTGATCTGTAGGAAACCAGCGATTGGGGAGCCAGGCATATTCGGGCAGCGTCTTTTCCAGGAAGGTGAACCTGGAGAGGCTAAACAGGAAGCCGATTCGCAGCAGCGCCGCAAAGACCAGTGCCACTGATCGCCAGAGCAGGTGCTTCTTGGGCTCAAGACGCAGACCCTTGAGCGAGAACTCGATCAGCAGCCCGTTATCGATCCCCAGGCCAGCACTTAACAGGATCAGCGAGAGGAAAGAGAGAAAGAGTTCCATGGTAGACTCTCGGTTACAGGTTGAGGATCTGGAGAGTAGCGATCGCAAGACGAGCCACTATTCTACCGGTTAATTCCTGGAGCTGTCGGCCGTTGCCATGGGCTAAAGGTGAGAGAGGATTCCAGAGAGAGGAGATCGCACGAGGTGAGGAGAAAGTGGCGAGTTGCAGGCGTTGTTAGCACCGCAGCGACCCAGGCAGGCCACGTCTGCCCGGATCATCGCGACTCTGAGCCAGGGGCAATCGTTGTCCGCAGGACATCAAGGTAAGTTGTGCCATACTCTTCGGCGGGCTCGATTGTCGTGCCTTCCCACCATTCATTGAAACTCGTGACAAAGATCAACCGTGGGTCATCAGGAGCGTCGTCGTACCGCGGCAGTCGCTGTACCGCTTCTAGCTGGGCCTTGAAACCAGCGAGATCACCTCGCAGTTTCTTATTACCGCGAAAGTCGTGGTAGCTCGGCATGACGTTCGGACAAAACACGGTCGTTCGTGACCATTGTTTGAAAACCGGCATGGCTTCACGCTGGATGTACTCCCATGCCGTTTCACCATCCTGGACCCGTGCATTCTCGAACAGGTTGTAGGTCGTGTATGCGTCGAACAACGGCGAGCCGCTGTTGTCGATCCCGTTCAGCGCGGTCTTCGGATCCTTCTGGCGACCAAAAAACGGCTCATCAGCCACAAGATACAAATCCAGATCAATGGCCTGCTCTGCCTGTTCGATGTGTGTTCGCTTGAAGTTGCGAAAGGTGCGCGTGACGTAAAGCACTACCAGGGGACGATCGCCCAGCGTCAGGTAAGAAGGGTGGTTGAAGTGAGTTTCTTTCAGCAGCCTGAGGTCAGCGATGAAGCGTTTGAGAACGGCGGGTTGCGCAAAATCAATGATGCTGTCGGTCTTGCCATCGACCGCGTCGAGTCGTCCCAGTGATTCGTAGATGATCGCAAAGCGGATCTCGTCAAGGTTGTCGGCCTTGAGAAAACCCCGGTTGATATGTTTATAGGTCAGGTCTTCAGGGCCCCACCAGGAGACGACCAATGCATCAATCCCGCCTCGACGAGCCCAGCGGATATGTTGTTCCGCGACGGCTGGCTCATCAGTTCCGTATGTGCCCAGCTTCGGTGTGCCGACGTAACGGTGCCGACTCCAGTCTCCGCGGATGTACCACGGATAGTAGTAAGCCAGCGTGAGTGTCCGGGGTTGGTCAGCCCCTGATGCGACGTTGCCGACCTGTGCGTCCGCCGGCATCGGACACGTGGCGATCACGACGGAGCATAACACGAGTGCCGCAATTCGAGTTGTCGCCGGTCGTTTCATCATGTTTACGATACTCGCAACCAACTCCTGAAAGGTGTTCTGACTCCCCAATCTGGGAACACTGGCATCTGAGAGAATCCAGGTTCGCTTGCCTGCTGTGACTACTTCTTGATCGGCACGCGCTGGATCCTGGTCAGTGTCATCAGGATCGGCTTCAACTGGGCGTTCTTCCCGGCCGAGATCCCGTCGGCGGTCACACGATGGGTCTTCTTGCCGATGATGAAATACATGTCGTAAACGAAGTCGTCGGCGACGTTTGGAGCGCGCAGCTTGGCGGGCATTTTCTCCCAGTTGATGGCAGCCACTGCCTTTGAAAGTGCCTTGGTCTCCTCGGCATTGAGCTTGCCTTCGGCCCCGCCGCGGGCAGACTTGCGAGTGAACTTGCCGTCGGGCGTGATGCGATAGCTGATGTTCACGCCGGCAAATCCACCGGTCTGCTGTACCTCGATCACCTTGAAGGTCGGGCCGGCGTCGCTTTCGTTCTGCGCCTTGGATTGCTTGTCCTGACCGTAAAGGGTGCCCGTTGTGGTAAAGATCAGGACGACAGCGCAGCCGATAAGTCGTGAGATCGTCCCTGGATTCATCGCATGCCTCCTCAATGAGTGAGATTATTGGTAGAGACCATCCTACTTGGACGATCTGCCAGAAAGAAGTAGCTGAGCCACCGGGAGTTGAATGCCAAACCATGTGGACCTCGCGCCGCCTTTGGCGGTGAGGTTTTCTGACTACAATGCGTCATCTCTTTCAAACCGGGAGCGTCCAATGGCTTACGATGAGTCCCTCGCCGCACGCATTCGCGAAATGCTGGACCGGCAAAATGGCATTGTCGAGAAGAAAATGTTTGGCGGCGTCTGCTTCCTGTTCAACGGAAACATGCTCGTCGGAGTCTGGAAAGAAAACGTGATCGTGCGAGTCGGTATTGACGCTTACGAGGAAGCCCTGGCTGCACCATCCGTCGTGGAATTCGACATCACCGGACGATCCATGAAGGGCTGGGTGATGGTCGAGCCAGAGGGTCTGGATGAAGACGAGGAATTGAAGGAGTGGATCGGACGTGCGGTCGAGTTCGTTCAGACGTTGCCTGCGAAGTGATGCCCGGTCAAACCAGAATCACGACTATCCGAACAATTCCATCACCGGTTTG
>DBZV01000223.1 GCA_002311865.1 Dehalococcoidia bacterium UBA1151 | reverse complement strand
GGGGGCAGGTCAGTATCGGGCCTGGTGATATTTGGGAACGTCGACACCACAACAGTTGGTGATCTCTCAAGCATTTCCGGCGGACTCCCGGCGTTTGGCGTGCCAGATGTTCCATTTACCTTTGAGATCTTCCGCACCATCTTGCCGTTCGCGTTCCCCCTGACCGCCATCGGCTTGATTGAATCTCTGCTCACGCTATCCCTCATAGATGGCATTACTGAGACTAAAAGCCAGAAGAACCGTGAGTGCATCGCGCAAGGTGCATCAAACGTCATAACGGGCTTCTTTGGTGGGATGGGCGGCTGCGCCATGATTGGTCAGAGCATGATCAATATCAGCTCCGGGGCACGCTGGAGATTGTCGGGCGCAGTTGCTTCGTTGCTGCTGCTGGCTTACATCCTGTTCGCCTCCTCGCTCATCGAGCGCATCCCAATTGCAGCACTTGTTGGCGTGATGTTCATTGTGGTGATTGGAACATTTTCCTGGTGCAGCCTGCGGATCATTCGGAAAGTGCCTCTCTCTGACGCTATGATCATGATCCTGGTCTCCGCCGTTACGGTGGCGACAGACCTTGCAATCGCGGTGGTCGTGGGAGTGATCGTTTCCGCGCTGGTGTTTGCGTGGAACGCAGCGCGCTCCATCTACGTGGAAGCAAGCGCCGAAAGCACAGCGGAACGTCGGGTCTACACGCTCCACGGACAACTATTCTTCGCATCGATCACCGGATTCCGCGATCTGTTCAATCCGGTGAACGACCCTCCAGAGGTGGTAATTGATTTCCGTCGCTCACGCGTGTGGGACCATTCAGGCATTGAGGCGATCGTGGAGTTGGCTGGTCGCTACGAGCGGGCTGGGCGAAAACTGCATGTGCTGAATTTGCCGCCCAGCAGTCAGCGGATGCTTGGGAAGGCTAAAGTGATCGTCGACTCTGATCCAGAGTCAGATCCTGCCTACAGGGTCACCATCTCAGGTCTTGGCGGCTCTGGCGACGATCACTAGCCACACGGGCCACGTCAGTTCAATGCTGGCACCAGCTCCAGTGTATCCACGTGCCTGGGGCGTAACATGCCGAAGTGGCGGTGATCCAGCGTGCCCAACTTTGGCTCATCCAGCCGCTCCACTATCGCCAACACGGCAGCATCCACAAATCCAATGTCTGAATCGTCGTAGCGATCAATCAGAGTCTGGACGCGCTCATAGTCCCGCGGCTGTAGGTCTTCCACGCGATACGCTCCTGCGATGATGTCATCCAACAGAGCGACCATGACGCCGGGATGCAGATGTGTAGAGATGAGATAATCCACCTCCACCAGCACGGGAGTGGGGATCACAAGAGGCTCATCTGAGTACTCAATTAGTTCTCTGCTGGCCGCGTGATCCTGGTCGCTCCTGTCAAGCGATGCGTAAAGGGGGCCTGTATCCAGGATCAGCGCCAAGAGCGCGGCTCTATGAGGTCATCACCGGACTTGCGGGCTATGTCCTTTTGGCCGGATGAACCTGCGCCCAAACTGCGCGGACGGAGCCTGTAATCATAGGCCTCAACTGCCAGAGCTTCCCGAATTACGGAAGCCATCGACGTGCCGTTTTTTGCCGCGAGTTTCTTCAGCCGATCGTGCATTTCATATGTGATTGAAAATGTGATGCGTTCCATGCCATCATGATATCACATCACGCATCACCAATCAATTACCAACTTTTACCAGTCCAAATCCGGCGGCAACCATCCCAATCCCAAGGGCGTTATTGAGAAGTACATTGGCGATCGCGAAGAGCCAGTCGCCCGATTTCGCCAGTTGTGTAGTGTCAAACGCAAAAGTAGAGAAAGTTGTGAATGCGCCAGCAAACCCCACCAGGACAATTATGCGGGTGTCGGGGGAGAGGTAGCCCCTGTCTTCAACCAGGGAGTAGACCAGACCAAATAGCAGGCAGCCGATAGCATTCACGGTCAGAATGCCCCACGGAAACGATCCATCGGTCCCGCGCCCGATCAAACTGGAAAGGCCGTACCGGCTGATTGCGCCAAGTCCGCCCACCGCGAATATCAGCACTACTCTTTCGATCATGCAGACCGGGCTACCACGCAGCTCAACGTCCTGACAATTCCATCCACCTGATGTATCTGATCCTGAACCAACGGTCCAAGATCTTCCATTGTCGGAATCTCAACCAGGCATATGACGTCATATGGTCCGGTCACCCGGTCTGCGCTCACAACCGCTGAAATGCGGTTGAGCCCTGAGACCACACCGTTCGCCTTGCCCGCCTCTACTTCAATCAGCACATACGCCTCAGCTGCCACCATCGCCTCCTCTCAATATCGCTGCCCCTTCCGCTAATGCCCTTAGCTTCGCATATGCCTCGTCAAGGTCCATCGGATTTTGGGCGCCGGGCGAAAATCCGCAATCCGGGTTCAGCGTTATTCGATCCGCATCCACATATTCCGTCGCAGTCCGGGCACGAGCGACGACATCATCGGGTGTCTCTACGCGCGGATCACAGTGATCTATGACGCCCAGGCCCAGTATTTTGTCTTTCGGAAACTCTCGTAACGACTGGATACCATGCGACTGCGGTGCCGCAAACTCCATGGCGAACCGGTCTACGNNCTTGAGCTTGAGGTAGGCCTCGTCCAGGTCCATGGGGTTGGCGCTGGAGGGAGAGAAGCCGCAGTCGGGGTTCAGCGTAATCCTGTCGGCGGGGACGAACTCCATGGCGCGCTCGGCGCGCACGACGACCTCCTCCGGTGTCTCGACGTGGAGATCGGTGTGGTCGATGACGCCGAGCCCAAGTGTCTTGCCGGCGGGGAAGTCCTTGAGGACGCCGATCCCTCCGGCGTCAGGGGTCGCGAACTCCATGGCGAACCGGTCTACGTTGATATCGCTCAACGCCTCGATGATTGGCTCGTACCCGGTGTCAGTGGCGCGTTCGCGATCGAAATGGCCGTGGCACAGGTGCATTGATAGCGAAACGTCTGTGCCCTCTACCGTCTCGTTTATCGTGTTAACGCAGAGCTCAATCTGCTCGTCCAGTTCACCTGCGCCTACGCGCTCCCTGTGTGCGGGGTCCGCCATCATCAGAAGCCAGGGTTCATCAAGTTGCACGTGGCTCACGCCCATCGCCGCCAACTTATTAATCTCATCTCTGATGATAGGGATACAGGCTGCCATGAACTCTTCCCTGACGGGATAGGCGTCAGCGGATATTTGCTGCTTCCACATCCGCCATCCAAGGATGTACGGCGAAGGTAACGACACGATAGTCCGGCACCGGGTTGCCTGCTGAAGGAACTGTGCGGCATCGGTGGAGATATCACTGTGCTGACTGATAGGCGCTGAGACCGCGGGATCAGACAAGTAGCTGCCAAGGATCTGCGGCGATGCATCCATGGAAAACCCATCGACATGCTCTGAGAAAACCTTGATGTAACTTTCGCGCCGCCACTCCCCGTCCGATATGTAGTCGATTCCAGCGCGCTCCTGGAGTCGAATCGCTGAGGGAATCGCCGTGTCCAGATCTACATCAGCCTCCGCGTAGGTGATGGCTCCTGCTTTGCGATCCTCGATCACGTCCCGCACCCACTGAGGACGCGGCAGGCTACCCACGACGAACGTCGAAAACGGTTCGATTGATGTCGAAATGGAAGGCATCCCCTCAACCTCGCTGCCCACTGAGATTGGTGCGAGGCTATCACGTCCCATTTCACCAGGTTTCCAGATTGCTGGGCACCGAGTTGAATACCCCATTCATCGACCAGCACGGATCACTTCAGTCGACAGGCTCCTGCATGTCCCAGGCCGACTGCCAGAACGCATACTCATGCTGAACGCCCTCAGCAAACAGGCGTCGCATCTCCGCACGTCGTTCGTCTGAAGCGACCTCGGCGAGCACATCGGTGAAGTCCCGCATCCACGTTGTCAGCGCGCGGTAGGCAGGGTCGTTGTAGCAGTCAATCCAGCGCCTGTGCAGCGAACCCGCCGCGGCAGTTCCAGTGCGTCCTAACTCCTCGCCAATCTGGTCGTAGCCCCACTGGCAGGGCAGCATCGCAGATGCGATCTCCTCAATCGACCCCTCACGTGCGGTCTGCAGCAGAAATCTCGTATACGCCAGTATCGTCTGCGAAGGGCGTGTCGCCTCAAGCTCTTCCCTGCTGATTCCGAAATCTGCGCAGAAACTTCTATGTAACTCCATCTCAGAGTTGAGAGTCTCGTCCAAAAGTGCCGCCCACTTGCCCATCGAATCCAGATCCGGCGACTTGGCGGCAGCGAGCGCCACCACGCGACAGTACTCAATCAGAAAAAGGTAGTCCTGCGACATGTAGTACCGGAATCGCTCGAGCGACAGCGAACCATCGCCGATACCCTGCACGGTGGGGTGATCGCGATGTGCGCGATCCCATTCGGCGGCTACCGCGGAGCGCATCTGTTCCGAGAAGCTCACTCTCGCTCGACGCTGATCACGGTACCGTCGGATACAGCCTTCAGGACCGTTGAGTCACCCTCAATCATGCCCAGCATGTTGACGGCGCTGGCCGGGCGAATCTCGTTGCCCGTGCTCATTGGCGTTGGGCCGAAGAACAGGCAAAGAGCATCGCCGGGCGGCCAGTAGCCAACCGTGCCAAGCTCCACCGTCTCTTCGGCGTCATCATCCAGCTCAGCATTGATGCCAACGCCGAAGTAGATCTCGTCACCCCATATGTTTGCGCTGGCCTGTATCGGCAAAGCGTCCCACAGCAACTGCGTCGTCTCGGAGCCTCCCAACTCAGCGGACATAACCACGTCACCAGCAGTGATCTTGATTCTGTTCCCTACCATTTGCGACCTCCGAGGTTAGCCAACGTAGCCTTCCAGCGCATGGCCGCGCATGTAGTCCTTGTCGAGCTCGATGCCGAGGCCCGGACGGTCTGAGAGGAAAATCTTGTCGCCTCTGATGTCCAGCGGGTGGTCGATGAATACGTCATACGCGTTGAGCTTCGCCCGGCTGGTCTCCACCCGGTAGTGGTTTGGCACAGACGCCATTGCGTGCGCTCCAGCCAGCACGTTGATCGGTCCGCTGGCGTCGTGCGGTGAGATTGGCACGTAGTAGGCCTCGGCCATCGTGGCGATCTTCTTGATCTCCGTGATGCCGCCGGTCCAGGTGACATCCGGCATGATGTAGTCCGCCAACTCGTTCTCGAGAATCGGCACGAACTCCCATCGAGTGTGGATACGTTCGCCGACACAAATTGGCACGCCAACGTTCTCTCTCACCTGGCGCAGTGCATGAATGCTCTCCACCGGGACCGGCTCCTCGAACCAAAATATGTCGTACGGCTCAAGCACCTTTGCCAGCCGAATTGCGGTTGGAGCGTCGAAACGACCATGGCAGTCGATCAGGATCTCAAAGTCTGGGCCAACAGCCTCGCGGATCGCGGCGATCACGGCCACGCCGTGGTTCTCAGCTTCGGCGCTGAGCTTGCCGGTCAGGTAGCCGAACTCTTCCTCTTCGTGGTGCGGTTGCCACGGGTCAGTCTTGAGCGCCTTCTGGCCGGTGGCGGCGATCGCTTTGGAGTGCTGCGCTGCGCCTTCAACCGATGATGCATCTTTGGGGTGGCAGTAGATGGGCACGCCATCGCGGACCGGGCCACCGAAGAGTTCGGAGATTGGCAGGCCAAGCACTTTGCCGCGAATGTCCCAGAGGGCGATGTCGATGCCGCTGATGATGCTGGTGGTTGCACCACGTGACCCCATGTACGTGAACTGCCGGAAAATCCTGTTCCAGGTCTGCTCAATGAGCCGTGGGTCCGTCCCGGCCAGGAAGTCGCTTACGTGTCGCAGAGCGGCGCAGATGGTCCGGTTCGCCACGGGTCGTGTGCCAGTGACTTCGCCCCAGCCGGTCATGCCTTCGTCTGTTCTTACCTCGATGAAGACGTACTCCCGCATTCGCGGGTCGTCCTGACTATCTTCAGCGGTGTCCAGATATGGCGCGGGAGCTTCAATGAGCCAGGGTACGATTTCTGTGATCTTCATTTTGGGTGACTCCAGTGGTCAGGAATGGCGGAACGCTATCGTTGTGGCGGACTGTATCAATTCCTGCTGTGATTTTCAGCGGGGTGTGATCGCTGCTGAAGAGTCATACCTAACCGGTGTACCCTTCGAGAGCATGTCCGCGCATGTAGTCTCGGTCGAGCTCGATGCCCAAGCCCGGACGGTCTGAGAGGAAGATCTTGTCGCCTTTTATGTCCAGTGGGTGGTCGATGAATACGTCGTACGCACTAAGCTTGGCCCGATGGGTCTCAACTCGGTAGTGGTTTGGCACTGAGACATTCTGCCGCACCTGGCGCAGAGCGTGCGTGCTCTCGACCGGCACGGGCTCCTCAAACCAGAATAGTTTGTAAGGCTCCAATGCCTTTGCGAGTCGAATCGCGGTTGGCGCGTCGAAACGGCCGTGGCAGTCGA
Source organism: Dehalococcoidia bacterium UBA1151 (assembly GCA_002311865.1). Lineage (GTDB taxonomy): Bacteria > Chloroflexota > Dehalococcoidia > Lucifugimonadales > Lucifugimonadaceae > UBA1151. The sequence continues at coordinate 842 of DBZV01000223.1, read as the reverse complement.
CCAAGATCTCGAAATCTGGGCCGACAGCCTCGCGGATTACTGCAATCACGGCAACACCGTGGTTCTCCGCTTCGGCGCTCAACTTTCCGCTCAAGTAGCCGTCCGCTTCCTCCTCGTGTTTCGGTTGCCAGGGATCGATCTTGAGCGACTTCTGACCGGTCCCAGTAATAGCTCTGGCATGCTGCGCCGTCACCTCGGGTGTCGAGCCATTCCGGGGGTGGCAGTAGATTGGAATGCCGTCCCGAACTGGTCCACCAAATAGTTCAGAGATAGGCATGCCAAGCACTTTGCCTCGGATGTCCCAGAGGGCGATATCGATTGCGCTGATGATGTTGGTCGTGGCGCCGCGTGAACCCATGTATGTGAATTCACGAAAGATTCGATTCCAGGTCCGCTCAATGAACCGTGGATCGGTGCCCGCCAGGAAGTCGCTCACGTGTCGAATCGCGGCGCATAGGACGCGTGCACGCAGGCCCTTAGCCGTAATCTCGCCCCAGCCCGTTACCCCTCCGTCCGTGCGTACTTCAACGAAAAGGTACTCCCGAAGTGGAATCGCTCCCTGTTCATCGTCGGCGGTGTCCAGATAAGGCGCGGGCGCCTCGATCAGCTAGGGAATGATTTCTGTGATCTTCAATTCGGGTGACTCCGTAGAGTTGGCATGAGGCAATCAGTCGCGCGGACTGTACCCTGTCCCCGGCTGCACAGTGCGGGGGCTGTTCGTTTCCCCTCCGCGGCCAGTGCCAGCTCCGCTGCGCCGCCTCGCGGCCAGTGCCAGCTTGGCTGCACCGCCCCGCGGCATGTGCCCGTGTGGCAGACACCCTGCATGGCAGATGCCCCATTTC
>DBZV01000060.1:3299-3451 GCA_002311865.1 Dehalococcoidia bacterium UBA1151 | reverse complement strand
CGACTCAACCCCGGCGAATTGCGCAACAAGCCGCGATCTTGTCACTACAACCCATCGCTCCGAATTACGTAAACTTCAGTTCCGTAGAAATCGCCAATATCGTTCGAACACACGAACGTCGCAGCAAATGAACTTATGAGGCAATGATGACC
>DBZV01000060.1:2713-3165 GCA_002311865.1 Dehalococcoidia bacterium UBA1151 | reverse complement strand
GCAGGACGGCTCGTACCTTGCGGAGTTGCTGCTTCACAAGGGATACGAGGTCCATGGTCTGATCCGCCGCAGCAGTACCTTCAACACAAGCCGCATCGACCATATCTACAACGATCCGCATGATCAGGACGCAAACCTCTTCCTGCATTACGGTGATCTTGCGGACGGTGAGCAGACCACCAACCTCATCTATACGCTCCAGCCAGATGAGATCTATCACCTGGGCGCACAATCGCACGTGGGAGTCAGCTTCGACTCACCAAGTTACACGGGCATCGTCACCGGCATTGGCACAACGAGGCTGCTTGAAGCGATACGAAGAAGCGGCCAAAAGCCCCGCTACTACCAGGCATCTTCCAGTGAAATGTTTGGCGGAGCGCCCGCGCCTCAAAACGAGGAAACACCTTTCATTCCTCAATCTCCGTACGCAGCAGCGAAGGCGTATGCGTACT
>DBZV01000060.1:764-2668 GCA_002311865.1 Dehalococcoidia bacterium UBA1151 | reverse complement strand
GGCGAAACCTTCGTCACCCGCAAAATTACGATGGCCCTCGCCAAAATAATTGCCGGGAAACAGGACACCCTCTACCTCGGAAATCTCGATTCCAAACGTGACTGGGGTTATGCACCGGAGTACGTAGAAGGCATGTGGCTAGCAGTTCAACACGATGAGCCCGTGGATATTGTCCTTGGGACGGGTGAGTCGCACTCAATCAGAGATTTCCTGGACGCGGCATTTGGATACGCCGATCTCGACTGGAGCGACTACGTGAAAATAGATCAGCGCTACGTACGGCCGCTAGACGTGAATCACCTTCAGGCCGATAGCAGCAAGGCGCGAGAGTTGCTGGGCTGGGAACCGAAAGTAAAGTTCTCTGATCTGGTGAAGATCATGGTTGATTCAGATATGGAACTAAATGGACTTGAAACGCTCGGCCAGGGCAAGCAGATCATCGCAGATCGTTTCGACGGCTGGCACAACTGGGTGCCTGAGTCAGGCGCCAACATTTAGGGGATCAAGTAGTGACTGATTGGCAGGACAAAAAGGTAATCGTCACCGGTGGCGGTGGCTTCCTCGGCAGACGTGTGGTCGAAGAGCTGACCGATCGTGGCTGCACCGACATATTTGTGCCTCGAAGCGCTGATTACGACCTGCGCGATGCTTCGGATGTCCGGAAAATGTTGCAGGACTTCCCACCCGATCAGATCATTCACCTAGCAGCAAACGTTGGCGGAATTGGCGCCAACAGGGAGCATCCCGGTGAGTACTTCTTCGATAACGCCGCTATGGGTATTCACATGATCGAAGAGGCCCGCAAAGTTGATGTTCCAAAGACCGTCGTTGTTGGAACCATCTGCTCCTACCCAAAGTACGCGTCTGTGCCGTTCAGCGAAGATGACTTGTGGGAAGGCTACCCCGAAGAGACGAACGCGCCGTACGGGCTGGCAAAGAAGATGCTGCTGGTGCAGGCGCAGGCATACCGTCAGCAGTATGGCATGAACGTGATCTACCTGATGCCGGTAAACCTGTATGGCCCTGGCGACAATTTCGACCCGGAGTCGTCGCACGTGATTCCCGCGCTGATAAGAAAGTTCATTGATGCAACGAATCAGAAGCAGTCGAGCGTCGAAATCTGGGGAACAGGCACCCCGACACGGGAATTTCTCTACGTTGACGATGCGGCCCGCGCGATCGCTCTTGCAGCGGAAAAGTTCGATGGCGAGGAGCCGGTCAATCTGGGCGCCGGGAGAGAGATATCGATCCTTGATCTGGCAAATCTGATCAAAGACCTGACGGGGTTTGAAGGTGAATTGCGGTTTGATCCAACGAAACCGGACGGTCAGCCACGACGGCTTCTTGATTCCTCACGTGCCACGGAGTTATTCGGCTTCACCGCTGAGACCGATTTCGAGACGGGCCTCAAGCAGACCATCGAATGGTGGGAGTCCCAGGTGGCGGCGGCTACGGGGTAATTCGGAGGCTAGCAAGGCCCCAGAACTGACCGCGTATTCTCCCAGAAACGCCACGCCCTTCTTCCGGCGAGAGCGCTCCAGAGCGAAATCGATCCCCCCTTGATGATTTCAGGCGCTTCGCCCGTCTGTGAAAGTACGTAGTCCCAGCACGTAATGATTCCCGGAATAGTCTCCAGTCCCACGGGTGGCCGGTTAGATAAAGCGTAGTTAGTAAAAAACGCGGTGGCCTCGGCATGGGACCAGCCATCAACCGGCACCCACGGAGTGGCGGCGGTTAGCTTGGGCCGATTATCGAAATTCGTGCTGACCGTGCCCCACTCCCCTCTGCCGAATATGGCAAGAAGGATCACGATCACCAGGATAGGGATTCCGATTACCCATCTTGTAGAAGGGTTACGAATCTCTTGCCGGAAACTCGTTTGACTCTTCTCTACTCCCGGTATA
>DBZV01000060.1:329-637 GCA_002311865.1 Dehalococcoidia bacterium UBA1151 | reverse complement strand
ATTGGTGATCTGAGAATCTTCGGTGTAGATTGGGCATCATAGGCTTAGCCGGAGCAACTTGTCCGCGCGCATCCAATGGCCGCACTTCCCCATCCCATACTCAGGCGATCAGATATGACGATTACATCCAACAAACGTTTGTTCACCACGGAATCCGAAACTGCCGCTGAACTCATCGATCGTTTCGACCAGACCCGGAAGTTCACGGAAACACTTTGTGAAACCCTCATACCAGAGGATTACATTGTGCAGTCCATGCCCGATGTAAGTCCAACGAAATGGCACCTGGGCCATACCACCTGGTTTTT
>DBZV01000060.1:0-159 GCA_002311865.1 Dehalococcoidia bacterium UBA1151 | reverse complement strand
TATCTGTTCAACTCCTACTACAACGCGGTAGGCGATCCCTGGTCACGAACGAACCGGGGACTGCTCTCCAGGCCCCGTGTCGATGAGGTCTACGACTTCCGCAAATTCGCCGATGAAAAGATGCACGATCTGTTCGATCGAATGGATCGCGATGCCGAC
>DBZV01000162.1:16824-17135 GCA_002311865.1 Dehalococcoidia bacterium UBA1151 | reverse complement strand
AGCCTGAAAGACGTGCTCCCAGGCCAGCGAGTCTTCGCCGGGGTCTCATCGAAAGATGCAGCATCCATCTCAGCCCTCGCAGGGTTGAGCCGACGCGGTGCAGCCGTCGCAGCCGTAGTCCTGGAAGGCTTTGCGGAGAACGACGACACCAGCACCGCCACATCCCAACTGCTGCACGCCGGGATAGCAGCTATTCCCTGTGCCAGAGGCGAGATTCAAGAAGCCCTCGCATCAGTCGAAAGCGGAGTCGCTCGACGAACTGCTCCGAAGCCTCGGTCTGAAGAGCCACTCCAGAAATTCGCGGCGAGAAT
>DBZV01000162.1:16136-16770 GCA_002311865.1 Dehalococcoidia bacterium UBA1151 | reverse complement strand
TCTCCATCCCAGCGCGCGAACGCAGCAAAGCAGCATTTGCACCGAAACCTGCGCCGCACAAGTCGCTTTTCCGGCGAATATTCGACGATAAGCCGGAACACTCGTTCAGACTGCGAGTGATCGGACTCCTCGCCACGGTATGGGCCGCATTCTCATTGATCTACGTGGGCGTCGCACCGTTGATTCCGCTCGCTGCCATCGGCGCATTGCTTATCGGCCACAGTCTCAGTTGGACGCGCCGTAAAAATCGCACGCCAGTCGTCTCGCTCGCGATCGGCATCTTCATCATCTTCATCGGCGTCTACATGCGCAACGATCTCGTTCTCGCCATTCGCGGTGACCGCATTCCGGTGGCCTACTTCCTGCTCGCAACCGCCGCCGCGTCGTCATTCGATCTCAAGACGAGGGCAAGGCTGTACACGCAGATCATCTCCGCCGGAATCGTGATGTTCTTCGCCAGTGAAATTGCATTTGGCGCCGGATTCGCACCGCTCGGAATCATCTTTGGCATGTTCGTCCTCGCATTCCTCGGCCTCGCCTACCTCGAGGACGAGTTCGAAGATGCCCAGGTTGACTGGTTCAGTTCCCGCAAAGCCACAACGCTGTTCTGTTCGGTGACCAGCGGCCTCGTCCT
>DBZV01000162.1:476-15999 GCA_002311865.1 Dehalococcoidia bacterium UBA1151 | reverse complement strand
CCGGAGGCGGCCCGAAAAGCCAGGGAGCAACTAGCTCAGCGTGGTGTCGGTGATCTAAACGCACCCTTCGACGCCAATAATCCAAACAACGGATTCGGCCGCATTTCCGACCAGTATCTCGCCGAATTAGACGGCGAACTCACCTCGCCAATCGAACTCGGTGACGAAGATCTATCCCTCACCGCTCGCGTGGGCCTGCCACTTGAGCCGCCACAGTTTGACGATCCGGACGACGCCATTATGTACGTCCGCTCCGGTGTCGCCAGCTACTGGCGCGGCCGCACCTACGACAAGTTCGACTCCAACGACGGCACATCCGGGTATGGCAAGTGGTACGCCACCGTGCAGGATGGGATGGTGCCTGATCGACCAATCGTCCCAACCCGGCATGGAGCCGACGATGAAGATCGCTACCTGCAGACATTCTTCCCGCAGGTTGCGCTCAACGATGAGGTGCTGACCGGCTACGAACCGGTTGCAGCTTCACTACCGGGCAACGACAAGTTCCAGCCCGACATTCAGGAGGGCTCGATCTATCAAATCGTCTCCAGCGAGCCGAAATTCAGCTCCAGCGACCTTGCGCTCGACCGATCGGTCTGGCAGGGCGCTGAATACGCGCACATCCCCGGTGATCTGAGTTCGATACACGGCCTGACCGGCGAGATCATCGGCGATGCAGAAACGTCGTTCGAGAAAGCGTCGCGCATCGTCTCGTACCTTCATCAGCTTGGCTACGCTGAAGACGCACCGTCGCAGCTGGCGCCAAACGCACCGCTCGACGAGTTCATATTTGGCGAAGCAGACGGCACTGCGCTGGATTTCGCGTCTGCAATGACGCTAATGTCTAGATCAGCCGGCCTCACATCACGGCTTGCCACCGGCTATCTACCCGGCGAGTACAACCCGCTATCTGGCGCGAGCAAGGTAATCGCAAAGGACGCCCACCCCTGGTCGGAAATCTACTTCGCCGAAGCCGGTTGGGTACCGTTCGACCCACCCCGCGCCCTGACCTTCCACAGGAATCAGGCCCACCTGCCGGAGCCGGATTCCTCAACCTCTCGGAACTGCTTGACCTTCGCCTTGGTGATCACGTGGCCTCCGCAGCAACACAGGCCCCCGTCGCAATCTTCGACGCCATTCGATCGCTCTTTGAGAACATTCAGTACCTGATCATGTTTGTGCTCGTGACCGTCACAATCGGCGGCTCGATCTACGCCATCCTCCTCAAGATCAATCCAGACCTCGTAAGACGCCGCTCCCGACCCCGCTTCGCCTCACTCCACGGTGAATTTCGAAGGCAGGTGCTCAATACGTTCCGGACGGCCGAAAAGGCCATTGCGTCAGCGGGATTCAGGAAGCGCGAAAAAACAGAAACATTCGGCAGCTATACAGACTCAGCCGCCGAAACACTGGGCATCGAAGCCACCCACCTAATCTCGCTGGCCCGCGCCGCATGGCAAGCTGCCTACTCCCCCGGCACCGTCCCGGACGACCTGCCACTGGAGTCAGAAGTCCAACTTCATAGCCTCAAAACCCAGCTAACAGTCTGGGTCACGCCTGATTCACGCCCGCGCTCCGTCGGATCTTCCATCAACCGCAAACGCGAGGAAAAGTATCCTGAGGCCACTCGAAGGGCATTTTTCCGGTAACTATGCGCAGCGCGCCGTCAACCGCGCCTAACCCAGCCCCGCCCGATTCGCCCCCAAAACCGCGGGATTCACCAGATTCTCCGGCATCTGCCCGTCCAGCACCCGAACAACCTCGCGCGCCGTCCGCACCTCAAGCTCATGCAGCGACTCCAGCGAATGAAACGCCGTGTGCGGCGTCATGATCACGTTATCCATCGCGTTGAGCGGGTGATCCGTCGGCAGCGGTTCAACTGGTGTCACATCCAGCGCGGCGCCAGCAATCTCGCCAGCCCGCAACGCCGCAACCAGAGCGTCATCGTCGATCAGCGGACCGCGCGCCGCATTAACAAGAAACGCGGTCGGCTTCATAAGTGCCAGTTCTGCCGTGCCAATTAGCCCGGTGGTCTGCGGAATCAGCGGCGTGTGCAGTGATACGAAATCAGACTCCGCGAGCAGTGTCGGCAGATCAGCAATCTCCACACCGTCGGGCCTGTTCTCCTCGGTCAGCAGCGGATCGCTCGATACCACCCGCATACCGAAAGCGTGTGCGCGGATTGCAAGCGTACGGCCAATCCGTCCCATGCCCACGATACCAAGCGTAGTCGTGCTCAGCCGTCGGGAGTGCATCGGCAGACCCATCGAACCCCAGCCCTCCCGCACCGATCGGTTCAGCGGTATCAGATGGCGATTAAACGCGAGGATGTTAGCCATCACGTGATCCGCAACTTCCTCCAGGGAGTAGTCCGGTACGTTGGTGACCACAATCCCCAGTTCCGTGCACGCCGCCTGATCAATGTTGTCGACGCCAATGCCGAAGCGTGACGCAACCACGCACTTCGTCGCCGCCTTCAGTACCTCGGCCGGTACCGACGCGAAGCAGAACATGATTGCGTCGGCATCCACCGCCAGATCGCGAAGCGTTGCCACATCGGAGTTCGGCGCTGCAACAACTTCAATGCCCGCAGCGTTGAGAATCTCAGTCTCAGCATCAATATTGGGCCAGGTGTAGTCCGTGATCAGGGCCTTGCGAGTCAACGCAACCATAAGTTTCTCCAGTGGTGTGTGAGCCGCAACAGATATTACCGGTCAGGCGGCATCCATCGGTTTGAACTGGCAGCCTTCCACGAAGAGATCAAAGAAGTCCGGCGACGTCTCAAGCTCCACATGCTCGATCTCTGTCACAAGCTGCTCAATTTTCTTTCTGAGCGGCCCCGAGAGAAGCATGATCGTGGCGCCAGCCAGCGAAGCGTTGCCAACCTTCTCGATCTTGTCAATATCGATGTTCGCCACAAACCCAATTGCGGCTGCGTTCTCAATATCGATGTAGTTCGCGAACCCGCCGGCGAGGTAGAGCTTCTTGAACTCATCGATCGGCAGGCCGTAGCGATCGATAACAATGCGCTGTCCACAGTAGTTCGCCGATTTGGCCTGCGCAAGCGCGCTCAAGTCTGCCCTCGACAGCATGAGATGCCGTTTCGGCTCGAACTCATACTCACGAGAACCATCATTGAACACGCCAAGCTCATTCATCTTCCCGGTTCGGCGCAGTTCAGCGATCAGGTCGATCAGCCCTGACCCGCAGATACCCAGCGGTTCCGTGTCACCAATCACGCCTGCATCGATTTCGCCGTCGTCGCCAAGCCGGATACGTTCGATGGCGCCATCGTAGCCAGGCATGGCGTATGTGACCTGCCCACCCTCGAACGCGGGTCCGGCAGGGCAGGAGGCCGACATGAGCTTATCTGCAGTGCCGATAACAATCTCAGTGTTCGTCCCAACGTCGATCAGTATCACCGGCTCCGTGGCCTCATCCAGGCTCGTCGCAAGAATGTCAGCTGCAACGTCTGAGCCAACATGGCTCCCCACCAGCGGCCCGCCGTAAATGATTGCCTCCGGGTGGACACGTATGCCAAGCTCCCGAGCCGTTGAAGTGAGCGCTGTGGTCGTACGTTCGCCAGCGATGAACTCGTGTTCAACGATCGATTTATACGGCCGTTCCCCAATCGTACTGACGTCCAGGCCAAAAAATATGTCACGCATCGTCGAATTGCCAACGATCACAATTTCGTAGATCTGCCGACGCCTGATTTTTAGCGAGCGCACCATCTCACCGATCTCGAAATTGATCGAAGAGTGGATGACCAGTTTCATCTCTCCCTGGTACTTGCCCATATCGTAGGAAATGCGGTTCATGATGTCGCTGCCGCCGAAGCGCTGCGGATTCTCAAATGACGCGGTGTGAAACGTCTCATACGACTCAAGGTCGATAAGATTCATGACAACCGTCGTGGTCCCCACATCGATCGCCAGCCCAAGTATCTTGCCGCGGTACTTGTCGATGACTTTTCCATCGTTGCCATCGTGGAGGGAAACAACGTAGTCGCCCTGCCTGACCGTGAGCGGCGATGGCTCATATTCACGCTGGATGCCGGTTTGCAAGATCTTCGGCTGACGCCGCAGGATAACGAAATCCACCTCGGCGTCCGGATCTTCAATTCTGGCCTGGCATGCAAGGCGGTAGTTGTCCCGCAGGAATGCCTCTGCTTCCGTCAGTGGCGTGAGCGCGTCCAGCCCACTGCGAACCTCCACAATGCATTCGTGACACTCACCATCTCGGCGGCATGAAGTAGGCACGCGAACGGACAGATCATCAGCGTACTCGAACAGCGATTTGCCGCGTTCAAGTTCGATAGGGTGATCACCGATTTTCAGCGGGCTCATTCAGCTTGTCCGGAGCAAACAGGCGGTTGTATCAGCGTCTAATCCTGTTCCCACGCATAGCGATAATCGAGTTTGTCGCTACCAGTGCAGACCGCAGGTTCATCCGGCTTGCCAGGGATGAAATACTGGTTCTTGCAACTGAACTTAGCCGAACACCTGGAACGGGCGTCTTTATACGGGCAACGGGTGATCGCACTCTTATCCGCAACCGCGGACATACTTCTGTAGATCTCCATCAGGCGCGTAATACTGCGGCGGAATGCCTCAGGATCAACCTTGGATGTTTTAGTCCCGGAGTTGCTCATAACTTGATTGTCTCAAATCGGAGCCTACTTTGACACGCCAGCGTCAGCTGGATTACCTGCGTGTTGGCCCTCCCGGTATGCCTAATTATCGGCCTCAACAAACTCTTTTGCGCGGTCAACGGCCTCAATAGCATTGTCGCCGTAGCCATCCGCGCCCATGTCTTCGGCGAACGATGCCGTCACCGGCGCGCCACCCAGCATGACCTTAATCTCTTCACGAAGCCCGGCCTCTTCCAACGCTTCGATGGTCACCCCCATATTGGGCATTGTTGTGGTGAGAAGCGCTGACATACCCACGATCTGGGCATCGTGCTCCATCACAGCGTCAACAAACTCATCAGGCTTCGTGTCCACGCCCAGATCGTGCACAACGAAACCGGAGCCACGCAGCATCATGATGCAAAGGTTCTTACCAATATCGTGAAGATCGCCCTTCACCGTCCCCATGATGATCGTGCCCGCCGGCTCAACACCGGACGCCGATAGGATGGGCTCAATGTGCACCATCCCCGCCTTCATCGCTCGTGCGGCGATGAGCACCTCCGGCACAAAGATGATGTTATCGCGGAACTTCACCCCAACAATCGCCATCCCGGCAATCAGCCCATCATCCAGTACATCGTTGGCTGTGTAGCCCTCGGCCAATGCCTGCTCCACAAGCCGCGAGACCTCGTTATGGTTCCCGGTAATCAGGTTGTACGCGGTCTCCTGCATGAGGGCGTCGCCGCTATCGAACAACTCGCCAATGTGCTGGCGTTCACCCTCGCGGGTCACGTACTCAAACTCGGCGGCTAAGCCGTCGTGGACAAAATTCATCGATATGACTCTTAGTAATTCTTGAATTGGGTGGTTGTCGGAGATTGGCGCCAGAGCGAAGTTATGCGTGTGCCTCGGTCCAATCATTTATTGCGGCGGGGATCTCCAACAGATTCTCTAATTTGGTTCGGAGCGGGATTGCGCATTCCGGAGCTATTAATTGAACACCCGCATCCAGTGCCTTGTATACCTCTTCACGGACCGCTTCCGGTCCTTTTGAGTAAAGCGTTACCGGATTATTGATGTTTCCAACCAGCGAGATCCGTCCATCTACGATCTCCATCGCCTCTGCAGGGTCGTTCATAGAATCGAAGTGGAACGCCGCCATTCCGGTCTGGGCGATGTAGTCCATCCGGTCCAACGTCTTGCCACAGATATGCAGGATGATCGGCACCGGAAGCTTCTCCACCATCTCTGTGTGGATGTCCTGCAGGAACCGGTGGTAATACTCACCACTCACCAGGTCTCCGGTGGCATGGTCCGGGAACGTCAAAACATCTGCCCCGGCATCGATCTGCGCGCGCCCGAACAGCACCGATACCTCCTCCAGCCGATGCAAAACATCCATCGTCTTTTTCGGGTCATCGATGGTCATCAATAGGAAAGGTTCAACGCCAAATAAGTGATATGCCAGCGTCCATGGCCCCATCGTCTTGCCAACAATGGCGACCTCATCACCCCACTTCTCTTTGAGTATTCGTATGGAACCAATAATCGCCTGGTTATCGGGATGCTCCAGAAAATCGTCTGGGATATGAATGTCTTCCGGCTCTTTCCAGATCGGATTGGTCATCCTGACCGTTGGCCAGTTGTCTTTCTGCTCCCACTGCATGTCGCAGCCCAGAGCAGATGACTCCTGGATGATCGAGAAGTATGGTGAGATGACGTCGAACCCCAGCTCCGTGTGTCCTGTCTCAGCCAGGCGGGCGTTCATCACCGGATCGCGGCACGCATCAGGAAACGGAGCGCTGACCATGTCCATTAGATCAACAGTCGCCACATTCGTCGGGTTTGCGACGGGCGTGCGGTCGACAGGCTTTCCGGCAAGCGCAGCCAGTACACGTTCTCGAGAGGTCATAGTCTCTGCGATTGTCATGCCAGTCTCTCCATTTGGTGGGTCATGATTGAGAAAAGCCCAACGTCTGAGTGGTCAACTGCCCGCGCATATCTTCGGCTTCCAGGCTATCTTCCGCTCCACTAACGTTGCGAGCATACGGCATAAGGATGCGCAGCAGCGCGTCGTGGCGTCGGCCACATTTGAACGAGCCCAGATCTGGCTCAAGGCGGTCAAGATCGCCGTAACGCATGAAGCCGCCAACCATCGCCCTGATGCGAATCTCCGGTCGCTTGAAATCGCCTTTGGCAGTCACACGGTACGCCCAGCGGCCATCAATCTCCTCCGGCGTGGCGAGCATATCCATCCGTGATTTGATATCACGAACAGTCAGCGGGCTGGGATCCTCAACCTCGATAGGCTCCTTCTCCACCGCGGCACGCAGCAGGAACCGCATGGGTACGGCATGAAACTCACCACAGGCAAACATCATCTGATCGTGGGTCCCATCAACCGCCGTCATGCTGCCTTTCAGTACCAGCTGATCGCGAATCTGCGACAGCCGTTCCCTTACCCCATCCAGTGGACTGAACGTCCATACGGTGGCGACATCATCTTTCACGTACAGCCCAATCGAAACCTCGTGGAAGTGCGGGTCCATGCCGATCAGTTCAAGGCAATGCCCGTACTTGTCGATGACTTGCCGTGCCGAGAGGCGGTCTGATTGAGTTTTGGTTGCCAATTTAGATGCTCATCTCTTGCCGACTAGGCGCCCTTGATCGATATAGCACAGGCGGCCACGTGTTTCGGGGTAGTACCGCAGCAGCCACCAATGATAGACGCACCAAGTTCTGCCATCTCTTTAAAACGAGGCGCCATGAACTCTGGAGACTCTGGATACTCCACTACGCCCTTCACAATTGCCGGGATCCCCGCGTTGCTATGAACCAGGATCGGCTTGTCCGTGATCGGCCGAATGCGTTTTACAATTTCAATCATCACGTCTGCGCCGTTGCCACAGTTGGTGCCTATGATGTCCGCCCCAGCATCAGAAAGTATCTTGATCGCATCCTCAGGCGTATCGCCCATCATCGTGAAGTAGCCACGCGGCCCCTTATCGAAGGTCATGGTGGCCATCACAATGAGATCGGTGTGCTCCTTGGCAGCCTGAATCGCCAACCTGGCTTCATCCGTCGAGATCATCGTCTCAATAACAATCGCGTCCGCACCACCAGCAGCAAGCCCGGTCACCTGCTCGACGAAAGCCTCATACAACTCTGGCTCGGTGAAATCACCTCCAACCGCTTCCAGCAACACACCCGTTGGGCCAATAGAGCCGCCTACGTACTTGCCTTCAGTGGCAGCACTCTTCGCCAGATCCGCCGCTGCCTTATTGAACTCAAATACTCGATCACCAAAGCCGTATCGCTCAAGACCGAATCGATTTCCACCAAATGAGTTGGTTAGCACCATGTCAGACCCCGCGGCAAAAAAATCCGCAGCCATCTGGCGCACCACTTCCGGCTGTTCAATGTTCATGAGCTCAGGAGAGCCGCCCGGCTCAAGGCCATTCGCCTGCAGATAGGTGCCACTTCCGCCATCGGAGATTAGCTTGCCGCCTCGCTTCAAGCGGTCCAGCAATGAGATTGTTGTGGTGGGGTTCGTTGTCATGAAATAGATGTGCCTCGTGAGATCATCACGTTCAATTGTACTTGGAGCAGGTGATTAGCCAACTGTCGCTAGCCCGGTGGCAACACGCCTCCCGACCACTCATCAAGACTGCCAGGCGTGGCATCCCTGTCCCCAGCCCTTTGAATATCGCGGATACGGGCGACAAAATCTTGCGGAAACTGGCCGTTCAGATGACTAACCACTTTTTGAGATACATCGGCAGCGTCTCCGGCAAGTTCTCCCGCATCGCGCCAGTCCCAGGCTGTCAGGTAATCATCCGTACCAGCGCTACTATCAAACATAGCAATCGCGTCAATCCCCTCCTGGAACCGCGGCTCTAGCTGGGCGCTTACCGTCCCATCATCCCCAATCGCCTGAACCTGCGCGGGAATCTCTTTCCAGTAAAGAATGCGAACCGTAGCCAGCGGACTATCTCCTCTTCAATCGACCATCACGATGGGCGGTGATGTAGTTCATGCAGAAATCATCGTTGCCCAGCAGCATGTCCATCGCGATCTTAACCGGCTCCGACTCAAGATCAAGATCCAACGCGTTCTGAACTTTGGTTGTAACCGGGTCGATGATGCCGCTGTCCGCCCCGTGCTCAATGGCCAGGTGCAAAAACGTGTCGTTCACTAATCGCCGGTTTGGAATTCCAAATGACACGTTGCTGAGACCGCCACCGATGTGAATCTCGTTACCGAAGTTCTTCCGAAGCTCTGTCACCGCGTTCAAGTAGTGCATACCGTAAATCCCGTCCACGGCAATCGGAAATACCAGAGCGTCCACGTGGATATCAGAGGCAGGAATACCGGCGCTGAGACATGCCTCCACAACTTCGGACGCATTTGTTACGCGCTCATGTTCGTCAGACGGCATGCCATCTCGTCCGGCGGCCGTAACCACCACGTGCGCCTTGTGCCCAATCGCCAGGTCGACCACCTCGATCCGCTCCAGCGCGATCGAGTTCAACATCGGTCTGCCAGAGGAGCCATCGTAAGCGGCCAGCCCCACTTCGATGATCGATGGCAGCGATGAATCGACACTTGGCGGCAGTGTTGAGTGGGCCTGAACAGTCTCCACAAGCCATTTCATGGAGCGCTGCTGCTCATCCACATTTGGCGATACTTCATCAACGTTCAGATCAAGGAACGTAGAACCGCCCCTCGTCTGCTTCTCTATTTCCCGCAATATATACGCCGCGCCATCGGCGCTCTCGTCAGCATCACCGTGCACACCCTTCCAGATGGCGATCATGAAGTGCTTGTGCTGCCCCTGATCGTGTGCCTGCGACTCTTTAAAGTGCTCAGGCACGATCATCAGTTGAGCCTGACCCTCGGCATCCTTCCACTTGATCGCCTCGGTGCCATCATCCAAAGTCGTGGCCCTGATGCCGTTAACCAGTACGACGCGGGTCGCGTGAATGTTCTCGCCAATGATCGAGAACTGGTCGGCAGATTCAATTGCGCGCGGCATGAGATTTCGCCGTTTACCGGCTCTTCTGTCCTTCGGAGTTTGCTGAATGGTGATCGCGCTCACGGAACGTGTTGCCCCAGGCGGATGTGCCCTGTAAGGCGCCATTTTTAAATATTACCGGTCTATCAAGCATATGTTCTTCCTGTCCGATCGCTTTCAAACGATCATAGGCCCGGGACCAGATGCAATCCTTGTCCAGCACCTCGCACTGCACATCTTTGGTCCCGCCGCACGGACCGTTGCGCTGATTCTTGGCGCACTGCGACTCCGGGCATAGGTAGGCGATATCAGGGAGCGAGCAATCGCCACAATCCTGACACCCATACACAGGGACTTTGCTGGCCTGTTCCGCAAAGTGTGCAATCCGCTGCACGGGGCGCGGACTCTTCTCCAGCCCTTTGTAGACCAACTCTCCCAACTTTCTACCGGGAGCCTTCGCATCGAAGAAAACATCGTGGGTCAATTTGCCAATTGTGAACGCTGGCGATTGAATCAGCCGTTTCCGAGTCCTGGCGAATCCAGATTTGGAGGCCAGGTATTCCCTGTTTATTTGTGACGAAGCCAGTCCGGTGTCAGGATCTTGCTCGAAGTAGTAGAACTCCTCTGGAAGCGGATATTGAAGCTCGCGTGCGAAATCCTTCCAGTCATCCTCGCCAAATGACTTCTCAATATTAATGATCGTCTCAATCCGGCTGAGGCTCGGTCGGCCAGACAGGTATACGCCGCGATATCCAAGACCCTTCAGTATCGCAATTTGCTTCGCCGCAAACTCATGGAAGAAAGCCGTACCATGATCTTCTGAACTGGCTTGCTTGTTCGCCAACTCAACCAACTCCGCAGATGCGTTGATTCCCGGAATTCCCCATCGATGGAAAAAACGGGCCGCCGGAGCAGAGAGCAAATACACCGAGCCAATCAAAGGAATATTCATCTGCTTGAGCGCCATGTAACGCTGTAGCTCGTCCAACTTTCGGGAGTCGTAGCCAATCTGCGTGATCGCCCACTGAGCCCCGGTCCGAATCTTGTACTCCAGCTTGAATAGTTGTGGCAGATACTCCGACTCCTGCACTTTAAAAGGCGAAACGGTGGCTCCGGGGAAGAATGAAGTTCGCATTGTTGGCATCCGTGCGCCCACTGACCTATCGGGCGGTGGGTAGCCTTCGTTGAGCCGTCGAATGATCTCAAGCAGGCCTACAGAGTCGATATCGAAAACCGGCTTCGCCTGTCCCGCATATCCGGCCGTTGGATAGTCCCCGGTCAGAGCCAGTAGCGCATCAAAACCGTAGCTTCCAAGCGCCCACAGCCTGCTCTCAATGCCGTTGCGGTTGTAGTCCTTGCATGAGACGTTGACGATCACTTCCTGACCGCGCTCATGCAGTTGCAAACCAAGTGCCTCAGGACGATTGCTGGGATTACCGCCGGGATTGTCCGTCAGACCCAGAACATCAACATCAGGAAAATCAGCCAGATCGTTGGCAAGGCGAGCCATGCGGCTTGCAGGCTCTTCCATCGCCAGGCCGCGCGTCGTCTCAATCTCAACGGCAAAGATAAACCGACCGGTATCCCTGAACAGATCCCGCAGAGTGGTCCGTTCTGGCGGCGAGTTGATGCTTTCTACAAAGGTCAAATTATGTGATCAGTTTCAATTCTGCTGACGGCGGCCCCACCACATCGCGTGAGTCAATTGGCCCTTCTGGCAGTTCGTCCAGTACTCCGCTGGAATATCATGCGCCTAATTTCTGTGCAGAGGAAGTTCATTATTGCCAGAAATACAGCTGTGCCAGAGACTTGATACAGCCCAGATACAGAAAAAAGTGAATTGAAGGCTCCTCACATGACGAAGTCCATAACGCTCGATATCTCAAGCTCATTCACCCACTCCCAAATAGAATCATCGCCCTGGGCACCCGCAACGGGAGACGAGATTCAGCGCCTTCCGTTTGGCGATCAGATCTTCTGGGGGATTCCATTTGCCCTTCAAGACAATCCTGATGCTTCGGGACTGGTGGTCGCGGGCGAAGGCAGTTCAACGTCCCCGATTTCGATTCCTGTAAATCAACCGGCCAGCTATCTGGTCTTCGCACACTTCTGCGACTCCAGAGCCACCAAAACCACACCCGTTGGCGACTTCGACGACCCCCAGACCGCGAACTACGCCCAGCCAGTGGTGACCGCGCCCGGAGAAGATCTGGGCAGTTACGTTCTCGCCTACGAGGACGGCACAGAGGCATCGCACTCAATCCGCCGACGCTTTGAGGTCAACCAGGTGGCATCAAGAATGCAAAGCGCATTCGCCGCGCGGCCGCATCAAGGGCTGATGGCGCTCGACCCGCGTGGCCCGTATCCAAAGAACCAGTGGGGGCGCATGCAGACCGGCGTCAACGTTGGCGACTTTGGCCCGCTTGAGCAAGTTCAGGCCGTGCACCAGGGCGCCGCGCCATCTTCATGGTCCATATTTGCGCTGCCCAATCCACACCCGGAAAAGAAGATCGTAACCCTACGAATCGAGCCCACCGGTGCTGCAGCCATCGGAATCGGCGGAATCACAGCATTCAACGGGTCATCGCATCCACTCCGCCTCAACCAGTTGGAGACCATCGAAGTCAGGTCCAACGCTTCAGACTTTGAAGTCAAATCAGCCAATGTATCCGTCGATCAGGGCGTCGTCGCTCGATCACGCCCATCAAACCCGTTCAACTCCGACGCCTGGATGGCCGACCCGGTCAAAGGGTGGGGCGAGCACATCGACCTTGAGCACGGGGGAGACTCACTGCTCATCGATCTATCAGCAACCAGCGATGCATCCCTCACTGTGAACGGAACAGAGCTATCCGCTGGCGATCTATACGAATCAGGCGAAGCATCCAGCGCAGACGGGAAAATACACGCCAGAGTGCTCACACAGAAGCGCGAGTGGGTCACCGTAAAGATCAAGGCGAGCGATTTAATGGGAACTACGCCCGCACGCGTGCACTTTCGTTCAGAAGACGGGCGCTACTTCCCGCCCTACGGCCATCGGCACGAAGTCAACGATAACTGGTTTGAGGACTACGGCGCAGACCTGAAGCTTGGTTCAACCAACTACGCATACGTTGATGGCGAGTTCCCAATCGAACTACCCACAGGCAAGGTCTATGCAGAAATATCAAAAGGGTTTGAGTACGAACCTCAGCGAATTGAACTAGACATCAAATCCGGCCAAACCGAACTTGAGATCGAACTCAACCGCACGATGAACCTGCGGGACAAGGGATGGATCACCGCTGATTCCCATACCCACTTCATCTCTCCCGATACAGCATGGCTCGAGGCGCAGGCAGAAGGCCTGAACATAATCAACCTGCTGGCCGCCCAGTGGGGCGATCTGTTCACCAACGTTGGAGACATCACCGGTCAGGCTGGCTTTGCGAGCCGTGATGAGACCGTGGTCTGGGTTGGCTCTGAGAATCGTCAACATTTCCTGGGCCACATCAGCATGCTCGGCACGCAGGGAGCGCCAATCTTCCCAATGTCCACCTCTGGGCCAACGGAGGGCTACTTTGGCGATCCAACCTGGCGCGCGATGAGTGAGTGGGCAGACGAATGCCGGGCCACCGGAGGTGTCGTGATCGTTCCCCACTTCCCATTCCCGTACTCAGAAGTGATTGCCGAAGTTGTCCGCGGTCGCGTCGACGGCCTGGAACTAAGGGACTTCTGGGCGCCAACCATGGACACATTCGCCATTCACGAGTGGTATCGGCTCCTCAACACCGGCTACCGCGTCTCCGCCATTGGCGGTACGGACAAGATGTCGGCCGGCATGCCCGTGGGAGGCGTCCGCACGTACGCCAACATTGGTGAAGAAGAGTTCTCGTTCGATGCATGGGGCAGGGCAGTGCGCGCGGGCCGTACATACACAACCAGCGGCCCGCTGCTCAGTCTGAGTGTTGAGGGATCGCTACCCGGCGATGAACTGTCGCTAAACGGAAACTCAGGCAAACTCCATGTTGAAGCATCAGCAATCGGAACCATGCCGTTTCATAAGTTAGAAGTGGTCCTGAACGGCAAAGTCGTCGCCCAGTCATCAGCGGCAGCCGGAGCCACATCGCTCAACATTTCAGAGCAGATAAACGTTAACGGATCCGGATGGATCGCTGCACGCGCCGTCAGCGAATACAAAGCGCAACACATATGGCCGGTCCACTTCAACGCGCACACCTCCCCGGTATACCTGAAGGCAAATGGCAGCGAGGTCTTCGATAATCCCACCGCGGAGTACCTCATTACAGTCATGGAAGGCGGAATGACGTGGCTGGATACGCTCGCGACCCCCGCGCCACCCGCCCGGCATGCCGCGGTGAAGAGCGTCTTCGAGGAGGCGATTGAAGGCCTCAGGGAGCGTCTAAGGGGAAATCACAGCCATCCCGCGAGCCATCATGGGCACAACGACCACTCACACCCGTATTCCCACTAAATGGCCGCCCATACGGGTATCGAAAACCTGCAAGCCAGCAGTATCGTTATCAGGTACCTCTGGCCTGGCAATCAACATTTTGAAACCAATCACTTCGCATAAAAATAAATGATCACCATCGCAATCCCTGACGATCAGCCCCCTCTGATCGCGGACTCGCCCGCGTTCGCGAGGTTAAGAGAACAATCCGACGCAGAGATCAAACTCTGGAACAGTCGACCGAACGATGAGGCTGAGCTTCTGGAGCGAATTGCCGGATCACACACCGTGATCAGCATCCGGGCATCCACCCCCTTCACGCGGCACGTTATTGAGAACTGCCCCTCTCTAAAACATCTCGCCCTCTGGGGTCCGGGAATAGACAACGTTGACCTGGATGCCGCCAACCGGATGAGCCTCACCGTTACCAACACCCCCAACACCTCAACTGACGCCGTTGCAGAGCACTGTCTGGCGCTCCTGCTGGCGCTGGCCAGGAAAGTTCCCGAACTGGACTCGCGGATACGTCGAGGCGAATGGCCAAGAGGGTTACTCACACAGTTGAGCGGCAACACTCTGGGCATTCTTGGGACCGGCCTGATTGGAAAGAGACTCTCCAAACTGGCTCAGGGAATTGGCATGAATGTCGTTGCGTGGACCCGCTCCCCTGATCTTGAATGGGCAAGCGCCAACGGCGTGAGTTATGTAGAGATCGATCAACTATTTCGTGAGGCCGACGCCATCTCATTGCACCTGAGACTCTCGCCAGAGACCAGAGGCATGATCGGTTCAGAGCGGCTTTCTTTGATGAAACCCACCGCATTTCTCGTCAACGTTGCACGAGGGGGACTCATCGACGAAGACGCGCTCGCCGCGGCGCTCCGCCACGGAACAATTGCAGGTGCCGCACTGGATACATTCGGGTCGGAGCCGCTCGCCGCCAACAGTTCGCTGCGCGAACTCCCCAACTCGATACTTTCGCCCCACACCGCAGGCACCACCACGGAATCATTAGCACAAAGTCTTGAGCTTATTGTGGATAACACTCTGGCATTTCTGGAAGGTCGAATTCAGAACCCAGTTGAGTGACTCACCGCTGATATTGGGAGTCGCATCGTGCGCTATCAGGTTGACACGCTGCGAGCACTATCATCTATAATCCCGCTCCAGTCTGACCGGTTGAGGTAACTGAGCCAGTCTTGCGTGTGTCGTAATTTATTTATGACACACGCAATACGTTGACTCGGGCCGGTGGAGATGCAAACGAATTACTGAGAAGGCGCTTTGCGGAGAGTAGACCGCTTCTCAGAGGAGGCGAAGTATATGAAGCTTTTCAGTAGAAGGACTTTCCGTCTGCTGACCCCGCTACTCGCGGGGGGAGCTCTTATCGCAGCAGTAGCTTGCGGTACGGACACGGAGA
>DBZV01000162.1:0-289 GCA_002311865.1 Dehalococcoidia bacterium UBA1151 | reverse complement strand
TCACGGAGCAGGTTGTCCAGACGGTCATTGTCGCGGGGCAAGATACAGTGCGTGAGGTCGTTGTGACCGCCACCGCCACCGCCATCCCGACGGTTGCTGGCATTGAGCCAGTGAGCCCGCCAAGCCCGCAGAGCGGAACCAATCTTGTTGTCATCGCCCTCGGAGGCGTTGGAGCCGAAAATGGTCTTAACCAGGCACAGTCTGCGGACGATCTGAAGAACATGGGTGTTGCAGAGACGCTTTACCGACGTGGTGCTTCTGACGAAACCCTGCACTGGCTGGGCACGGA
>DBZV01000059.1:14986-15193 GCA_002311865.1 Dehalococcoidia bacterium UBA1151 | reverse complement strand
AGGTGGCTATCCCATCGGTTGCGAACACATCCTGATCGGTCTACTGACCCTGGAAGACGACCCCACCAGGCAACTACTCAACGATCATGGGATTGAGTTGGATGATGTGCTTCGGGCCGGCAGTTGGGTTGCGAGCGATCACTCAAGCGAACCAGAAGGGCAATCCGTAGAGCGCGATCCTGAGGAGCCGTCTATCCGAGAGATGAT
>DBZV01000059.1:12445-14912 GCA_002311865.1 Dehalococcoidia bacterium UBA1151 | reverse complement strand
GGGCAACCACAGGGGGTTGCCCCTACAACTTGTAAATGAATCGTGGTGCGCGCCGTGACCCCGCACGCATGGGCGGAGATGCCCATACTACGTCCAGACTCGCGCTTACCCCGACAGCGTCCCAACCGCGGGCACTCCCCGCGTGCCGGTGTGGCGGAGACCGCCGAAGTTGGCGTCTGCAAACCACAGGACTCCGTCCTTCTTCGATAGCCCGTGCACATACGGATCTGCTGGACCCATCGTGATGCGATCGCGCTCGGCGCCGGTTTCGATATCGTAGAGGACGATCACGTTGTCGGTGGTGTGTGCGCACCAGATCGCATCGCCCTCAAGTGCCAGTCCGTGCAGGCGCTGCAGTTCGAGGCTGATTGTGTGGACCACGTTCTTATCGCCCAGCGCGTCCACCAGGATGATGTTTTTCGGATTCGTCGCAGTCACCCAGAGCATGTTTCGTTCGAAATCCCACTCGATGCCGTGGATGCCTTTGCCGTCCGGAGTGGGGATGCGACCCACCTCCTCGCCTGTCTGGAGATCGAGTTGCAGTATGCATCCCTGGTGCGTGTCGGTGGCGCGGTACTCGCGCGATGTTGTATTGCCGTTGGATGCTGTCCAGAGGAACCCGCCGCCAACGCTGATCCCAGAGCCGTTCTCCGTTGGCGTGCTAATTCGACGAATCAGGCTTCCTGACTCATCGATCACGCAGACGTCGTCAGTCGCCTGATCCATCACGTATAACTCACTCTCAAACCACTGCAGGCCGTTAGGCATTTCGCAGGGCGGGGGAAGGAGGCTGGCTACTTTTGTTTCAGTCTGTTGGTCGACCATCAGGGCATCTCTCTCAGGCAGGTATTTCGATGAGCGGCACGATACTACAGATTTAACGGTATCTGCGTCGAAAACAGGTGGGGCAAGCCCCACGGCTACCTTTGGTATGGCAACTATCTTGCCCGCCGCTACCGACCCGCGCGCCGCGGGCCTTTCTTGGGTGGGGGCTCTTCGTTGGAGTGGTCTTCGCCGCACCTGCAGATCTTCCGAAGCATGGTGAATGGATAGATGCCGGTGGCGTGGCCGTCGCTCCAGGCAAACTGGATGGCGTATCTGCCGATCTCCAGGTAGTCGACCGCGAAGATGTCGGCGGGCACCGACAGCACGTCGAGAATCTGCCGGCCCGTCATCTCTTCGATGCAGGCGGCGCAGGCGCAGTCGATTCTTAGCTCACGATGGGGGTAGTGGCTGACGTGGCCGTCTGACCAGGAAATCACTACATCATCGTTTTCCAGCTTCACGTCTTTTGCGACGATCAATCTTGTTTCCTCTGAATGGACGGGTTTTCTGAGGTTCCCGACCTGTCCTCGATGTAATCGGGAAGGTTACTCATCCGTACATAACGGTAAGGCCTGAAAATCGATGCTAGCACGGCGCATTTGAGTGATCTCGACACGTTTGACCCATAGGGATAGAGTTTGGCCCACGCAATTCACGATCACGGCAACTTATCGGACCCTGTAAAGGAACATAAAATGGCTGCGGATACCATCAAAGTTGGACTTGTTGGCGCGGGCGGAAACACACGGCTACGGCACGTGCCCGGGCTTAACGAGCAGGATGGTGTTGAGATCATCACTGTTGCCAATCGATCGCTGGAATCGAGCCAGCGCGCGGCTGCAGAGTTCAACATTCCACACGCTGCTTCCGATTGGGAGGAAGTGGTCTACAACGATGAGGTAGACGCCATCTGCATTGGCACCTGGCCGTATATGCACGCAGCGGTGACTATCGCCGCACTGGACGCCGGCAAGCATGTTCTCTGCGAGGCGCGCATGGCCATGAACTCTCTTGAGGCTCATGCCATGCTGGACACATCGAAGGCCAATCCGGGCCAGATTGCGCAGATTGTTCCCGCCCCCCACACGCTGAGCATCGACGCCACCATCAAGGACATGATTGGAGACGGCTACATTGGTGAGCTCATCACTATTAATGCAGCGATCGCGCAAGGGGCGAGTTACCCGGAATCAGACACCCCGCTGCACTGGCGACAGGATCGCGATCTATCTGGCAACAACATCATGGCGATGGGTATCTGGTACGAGGCGATGATGCGCTGGGTTGGCCCGGCACGCACCGTGTCTGCGGTTGCACAGACGGTTGTGAACCATCGCGCCAATGACGATGGCCACCGCGTCACGATGACCATTCCAGACCACGTGGACATCATCTCTCAGATGGAAGTTGGCGGACAGATGCGGTACTCCCTCTCCAACGTGCTGGGCCACGCCCGAGGTGTGGACATCTTCATTCACGGAACCGAAGGCACAATACATATCTCAGGAGATGGCCCTTCCACAACCGGCGGACTGCAGTTATCTGCCGCCCGACGTGGCGATGACGAACTCTCCCCGGTGACTCCCGCCGCGAACAAGATTGGCGGTTGGAGAGTGGAGGAGGAGTTCATCAACGCCATCCG
>DBZV01000059.1:304-12392 GCA_002311865.1 Dehalococcoidia bacterium UBA1151 | reverse complement strand
GGGGGGGGGAACGGGGGGGGGAGGGGGGGGGGGGGGGTGTGCGTGAGGGGGGGGGGGGGGGGGGGGCCTGCCCCCCCCCGTCCTTTTTGCGGCGGTAACGGCTCGATGCGATGTGCGGATACGCCCGCCGAGGGGCCGGGCAAGCCCGGCGGCTACCTTCCGGGGGACATCGAGCACGCTAGTCCCGAGACATCAAAACTTCGCCCTGCATGGTTTCGACGCGGTCGATCTCCATGACTACGGCGAACCCGTTACGTTCTGGATCGCGATCTAGCTCCGGCTGGATTACTCTTCCCATCACATCTTCGCGCGTCGCATCATCCTGGTGGATGATCGCGTCGCCAAAGAACTTCCA
This sequence comes from Dehalococcoidia bacterium UBA1151, assembly GCA_002311865.1. Lineage (GTDB taxonomy): Bacteria > Chloroflexota > Dehalococcoidia > Lucifugimonadales > Lucifugimonadaceae > UBA1151. The sequence continues at coordinate 12,037 of DBZV01000059.1, read as the reverse complement.
GGCAGCGCGGGTTGCCGGGTTGCGGTAGAGCACTACAACGTGCGGATTAGACAGGATGTTCTTCTCGCCCCCTCGATGGGTCCGCTCCCACCATGCCAATGTTGACGATGTATACGCCATGACACTCCCGCGATAGCCGATTCCCGGGTGGCCGTCCGCTGACGAGGTGGCTACGAGACAGGGCGCACGGTCAGCCAGGGCGTTATTGAGAGCATGCTGCATATCGTCGGTCAGTTCAATCATGGTGAGGCTTTCAGGCAACTTGTCGCTTCAAAAATGTTGAGCGTGGTAAGTTTGCCACCTGATGTCAAGTGATGAAGAAGGCGCTGCTATCGTCCCGGGAGCTACCTATGGGCCGCAAGATCCATCTTGATGGGGCGTACAGCTACGCGGCGGCTCTTCTGGCTTTAACGACGTAGGCGTCCCATGCGCGCTCCACCGCCGTTGTGAGATCTTCGGTTCTGACCGGTCCGCTCACTACCTGACGGGTACCCATGCTGAAGGCGTTGGCGTACGTGCCAGGATATTCGGGATTACCAACTGGAATGATGGAAAATGACTCTGCTCCAGGGTAACCGGAAATGTCGCGTACTATCCTGTTCCCATCACGGGCAAATCCGTGGCCAATGATCACCATTCTCGGCGGGTCACTGACAAATTCGCGTCGAGCCATTGAGAAAACCGTGATCCGCCTCGGATGGAACCGAATGAACTGAAGAACAGATGAGATCGGCTTGTACTCGTCGTCGTCCGTCTCGAAGACGATTACGCTGCCTTTGATCTTGGGCCGCGGGGCACTTGCAGCCTGGCGCGATTGTGGATTGGAGCGTTGGGCCATGGGGGCGATGCCACGCGCTCGCAAGGCCAGTGTGACCGGCATGTCCAACTCATTGACATTTAGTGGTTTTGCAATGTATCCAACGACGCCCAGTGCTTTGACCTCGCCGTGCTCTGCCGCAGTCTCGCGATCGGTCATCATGATCACCGGCAGTTGTGCAGTCGCGGCGTTCTTTCGCAACTTTTGAAGTAGGATCAGGCCATCGACGTCCGGTAACTGACGGTCCAGCAACACAACGTCGGGTTTCGTGCGACTGATCGCAGTTGCCCCCTCGCGGCAGGTACCCACCGCGGTCACATCGTGACCTCTGCCTTCCAGAAAGCGCGACGCGTCTAGGCGCACCCGACCGTCATCGTCTATTACAAGAATCTTCGCCATAGCGTTCCATTTTGAGCCGGTCCTGAGGCCCAATCAGGGACTCAACTAAAAATTATCGTAGGCCACAGGTGGATGCTATTCAGCGAGGTAGAGCGAAGTTGCTCTGGGTGAAATTACCTAAAACGACTTGGAATAAAACCCGGACGCACATTGTCAGGGAAATGATTTTTGGAAACTCTCACACAATCTCTCGGCGCAATTACTGAGTGTTTTGCGTGATTCAAGATGAATGAGATATGGCCATGTGTGAGATTGGCCGGAATTTTCATATAACTCGTTGTAATCACAAGATTTCAGCGAGGACCTATAGATGGCAACACAGACGATGATCGCGGAAGAATACCGGCACGACGCGCCGCCCAAAGCGCCGACAATGCGCGATATGCCGATGCGAGACTGGCCTCGCGAGCGTCTGAAAGAACAGGGAGCGGAAGCGCTCACCAATGCTGAACTGATGGCGATCCTCTTCAGGACGGGGCTTGAGGGCGAGAACGCTCTGGCCATGGCCACGCGGATTCTGGCGAAGTACGACGGGTTGCCGGGGATGTCGCACATTGGCTACCCGGAACTCATCTCGGAGCGCGGCCTATCGCATGCGAAAGCCTGCCAGATCCTGGCAGGAATTGAGCTGGGCAAGCGTGTGGCGTCGGTGAGAAACCACGATCAGGCGGCGATCGAGACCCCCGAAGACATCGCCAATCTTGTGATGGCGGAGATGAACGGTCTGGAGCGGGAACATCTCCGGATAATCCTTCTGAACACCAAGAACCGCGTGGTTCTCATTCACAATCTCTATGTTGGGAGCGTCAATGCAGCGCTTGTGAGACCGGCAGAGGTGTTCGCTGAAGCGGTGCGGTGGACCTGTCCTGCGATCGCTATCGTCCACAATCATCCCTCTGGCGATCCGCATCCTAGCGATGAGGATGTGGCGATGATGAGGCAGCTTATTGAGGCAGGGAAGGTACTTGATATCGAGGTAGTGGACCACGTCATTATCGGCCGTCAGACCTTCGTCAGCATGCGGGGAAAGGGGTTCGCGTTTTAGTAGCCCGCATGGTTGCACCCCGCGTGGGGAATTGGTGAGAATGGAGCATCGCAATCAGCACCAATGTCTGTGGGAGCAATGATGGATTCCAGGTGGAACGGAACGGATACGATCCCATCGATAGTAATGCTGTCCATCGCGGCAGGCATCGTGATCGGCCTTATCATTATCATTTCAGAGACTGTCTAGAAACCCGTTGCCCGCGTGAGCGAGGTGACGACTACGCTCCATCCGGCGCCGACTCAACGGGCGTGGCATCTTCAAGTTCAGATTCGTCCGGCACCGGCCAGGGACAGGTTGAGCGGAATATGCGTTTGAAGACGCCCAGATCCCGTTCGGCACACGGCTCCGTCAGGTCAAAGAAAGTCGGTAACCGTACATCCGACTCGAAATCCTGGAAGTACGTCGTAACTTGAAACGGCTCGCCGGTGATAGCGTCCAGCACCACAACAATGTTGTCGAACTGCACTTCGGTATCGCCCAGCAGCAAAGTACTCCACACCCCATTCATTGAGATGACCCATGTAATGGCGGTGGGACTGACATCGGGAGTACCTGCGAAGGCCCTGGCCCGGTCTCCGGCAAGAGTTGAGTAGTCTCCAAAGCTAATCTGCCGGGCAAGTCACACGGTTGGTGCGTCAGCCAGGCCGAGCTCTTTCGCTTCCTGGAATGCTCTCTCAATGGCTTGAGCTTCGGTAATGACCACGTCGGCCTGTTCAAAATCGGCGGCGTCCCGGCGCTCAACAGTGCCAGCTCTCACCAGTATCGAGGCGCCGATGCTCAACGCAATAGCGATGCCTATGATCTGCAACCTCCGTTTGCTCAGGTACATCTGACGACGCAGTAGCTCTTGCAGGTACCGCGTATCAATACTCATCAGGAATTTGATCAGCCGAGCCATGCGCCGAGTCTATCTCAGCACCTGGCTGTGCTACGCTGCGAACCCAGTCCCGAAATGCGCAAAAACAGGACTGCGCCAAGGGACGTCGGAGGAGAGATGTGACAGAGGCTCAGCCAACAGGTGTGATCGACTTCAACTGCGATATGGGGGAGTCTTTCGGCGCCTATGAGATGGAGCTGGACAAAGAGATCATCAAGTACGTTTCGTCTATCAATGTGGCGACCGGATTTCACGCCGGAGACCCAAACTGGATGAGGGCATCGGTTGAGCTTGCTGTGCAACATGGAGTGGCGGTTGGCGCGCACCCCGCGTATCCCGATCTGGCGGGGTTTGGCCGCAGAGCGATGAGCCTGACGCCATCTGAAGTGCAAAACGCGGTTGCCTACCAGGTGGGTGCACTGTCTGCATTTACCGGCCAGGATGGGCTGCAGCACGTGAAACCGCATGGCGCCATGTACAACCGTGCGGTTATCGACGCCGAAGAGGCTGGCGCAATTATCGATGCCATCCACGCGTTCGACCCATCCCTAATTCACGTGGTGCTGGCCGGCTCAAAGTGGGAAGAGCTGGCATTGGGCGCAGATGTCCGGGTGGCACGAGAGGCCTTCTCCGACCGCGCGATCACCCCGGAAGGGACACTTGTGCCACGTTCGGAGCCGGGTGCAGTGATCCACGACCCCGACGATGTTGTAGCACGGGTAATCAAGATCGCCACGCAGGGCAAAGTCACTGCCGTCAACGGCGATGAGATCCCCTTTGTGGCTGACACAATCTGCCTGCACGGAGACAATCCGGGCGCCGTGGAGATTGCAATCAAGGTCCGCGAGGCTCTCAGCGCTGAAGGCGTTGAGGTGAAGCCGATGTCGGAGATTGTCGCCTGATCTGATGCCTGATTACCCTCGCATCCTCAATGCGGGAGACTCAGCGCTGGTAGTTGAGTTCGGTGACGCTGTGGATGCCGCGATTAACCAGTCTGTTTACAACTTCAGCGCAGCACTTGAATCGGACGCGCTCCCCGGTGTGCGAGAGATCATCCCAACGTACCGCTCAGCGTTGGTAAATTTTGATCCTCTTGTCATTACTCATGTGGAGATAGAAGAGGCGATCGACAGGGCTATTTCGCGCGCAACCGCCCTGGATACGGATGAGAGGCGGTCGCTTACGTTTACGCTGCCGGTTCTGTATGGCGGGGATGATGGCCCAGATCTGGCACGTGTTGCGGAGCACAACAGCATCAGACCTGAGGATGTAGTACGGATCCACACCTCCGGCGTCTACAGGGTGTTCATGCTTGGATTCTTGCCCGGGTTCCCGTACCTGGGCGGCATGGACGAGCGCATAGCGACGCCCAGGCTTGCCACGCCCCGGATTAGCGTGCCCGCGGGTGCGGTGGGCATTGCGGAGTCACAGACGGGGGTATATCCGATGGACTCCCCGGGTGGTTGGAATCTGATTGGACTGACACCGGTGCAGTTCTTCGATCCAAACGCCGCGCCGCCTGTGCCGATTCAGCCGGGAAGCTTCATCAGGTTTGAGTCCAAGGCCGCGGCGGAGATCGAAGAGATCAGACAGCAGATTTCTGATGGCACGTATGAGATACCGGCAGAGGGTTCGAGCGGGTGACCGGCAAGGTATTGAACATTGAGGCTCCCGGCCTCATGAGCACGATTCAGGATGTGGGCCGTTTCGGCTACCAGCGCTTTGGCATCTCCACATCGGGAGCCAGTGACCAGGGTGCACTCCGGCTGGGGAATCTGTTACTGGGCAACGATGCTGGCGCTGCGGCAGTTGAAATTACGTTCGGTGGATTTGCCGCTGTGTTCACCGCTGCGACGGCATTCGCACTAAGCGGCGGAGACTTGAGTCCCACCCTCAACGGAACTCCGGTCGCCACCGGGGTGGTCTACATGGCTGTGGCCAATGACAGGTTGACGATGGCGGCACCTGTTTCCGGGTTCCGCAGTTATCTCCACCTTCCCGGTGGTGTGGTGTGCGAACAGGTTCTTGGTTCGGCCGCGACATATCAGCCCGCTCACATTGGCGGTATTGATGGTCGGGCGTTGATCGCGGGTGATGAACTGGCGGCCGGCGAACCGTCTCGAGTGATGATGGCGGGGACAACGCTCGATTTCCCAGTCACGCCACCGGCACAGACCCCGCAGCCCGTACGCGTACTTCTGGGCCCGCAGGACGATCACTTCACCGCGAGGGGTATTCGAACGTTTTTGGACGAAATATTCACCGTGACCGACCGCTCAAACCGGCAGGGAGTGCGGCTGGATGGCCCCGAAGTCGAGGCCGAAGGCGACTCCTACGACATCGTCTCCGACGCCGTAGTTACCGGTAGCATCCAGATACCCGGCGATCGCAAGCCAATCATCCTCATGTCAGACCGCCAGACCACTGGCGGCTATCCCAAGATTGCGGTGGTCGTCACCGTGGATCTTCCCCTCATCGCCCAGGCCGCGCCTAGCGCTCAAATCCAGTTCGTCGCCATCAGTCGGGAAGATGCAGTAGCACTGCTCGGAGAGCAAGAGGTCGCCATAAATAACATTTCGGTTGTGGCGCCTGACCTGCGGGAGCTTGTGCTTACCGTGGATCTAGAGGCGCATCACGTTGGTGTTCCGGGTCACCGTGGGGAACAACAGGCAAGTCGATTCCAAATAGAACTGGACGGTAACCGACACACCGTAGCGATTGAAAATATCGAGTAATCGAGATTGGGCGCTGCTATGATTTCTTTCTTGCATATACACGCCCATGACATCTAATTAATTCCGGTGGCCGTGAGGCTCGCCCTACCAACGAAAAAAGGTAGCTGCGGGGCTTGCCGCACCGTTGCCTCAGGGAGACACAACAACGTCAGACTCAGAGACCCTCATAGACGCCCTTATCGTCACGGGCGTGGGAATGGGCGTTGTCTTCGTGGTGCTGACTGCGCTGATGATCGTTGCGCTGTTGATGAGCGGTGCCGATAGCTCCGTCAGGGTTCGACGCTTCCTGGATCGCGTAACCGGCAACAACACGATGCCATCACCATCTGCCATGGAGGCATTGGAAACAGCCGGATCATCTGCTGTTGAGGCAGTTCCAGCAGCCGGTCTCACTGGTAAAGAGGTTGCTGTGATCGCTCTGGGCATTGCGCTATCGAGAGGCCGGTCGACGGCATCGCTACCGCAAATCGGTGGTGCGAACGCTCCTGCTTCTAGCTGGCTCTCCGATGGACGCAGACGGTCGATGGACCGACCGTCCAGGGTATCCAGATGACGCAGCGATTCAAGCTGACAATCGATGGTGTTGAGTACGATGTTGAGGTTGGTGAAACAGCCACCTCTCCAGTGGACGTCACGGTGGATGGCACTACATATTCCGTGGATCTGCCGGCAGAGGGAAGCCGCCCATCGGCTATGCCGACAACCCCGTCTCGTCCTGCACCGGCGAGGCCAGGCGCACCGTCGCCTGCTGCTCCCGCGCCCGCTGCTACATCCCCGGGAGGACCGGGCGTGATCAACGCGCCAATTCCCGGACGAATCATCAGCGTGCTTGTAAATGTTGGTGACACCGTGACAGCGGGGCATGGCGTCGTCCTCATGGAATCGATGAAGATGGAGCAGACCATCGAGTCTGCGATCGACGGAACGGTGAAGAATATTCTCGTCTCGCCGGGCGACGCCGTAGCCTACGGTCAGGCCATGGTGGAGCTGGGTTAGGCCCGCACTATGGACGATTTTTCAGGCATCTGGGAAGGCTTAACTGCCATTGGCGACGATCCCAAGATCGTTGTCATGTGGGCCATTGCCGGGTTCCTAATGTACTTTGGTATTGCCCGCAAAAAAGAGCCGTTGCTGCTTGTACCCATCTCAGCTGGATTGCTGTTCGCCAACCTCCCTCTGGGCGAGTTCACCAAGGCTGCAACCGACGCTGAGATCGGTGGCTTCCTGTTCTACACAACTGAGGTGGGGCTGATCACCGACGTGCTCCCGCTGCTGATATTCCTGGGCATGGGCGCGGCTACCGACTTCGAACCAGTGCTGGCGTATCCACGCATGTTCCTGCTTGGCGCGGCCGCTCAGTTCGGGGTGTTCTTCGCGCTCATCGGCGCGGTATTACTGGGCATCTGGGGCGTGTTCGACTTCGGGCTTCTCGAGGCGTCGTCGATCGGCATAATTGGCGGAGCTGATGGGCCTACGACTATTTTCATATCGACAAAGATGCGTGAGATCGGCAATGCCACGGCAGGGTTGGAAGTGCAGGACATCGTCGGTGCGACGACCGTTGCTGCGTACTCCTATATGGCGCTGATACCACTCATCCAACCGCCCATCATTAGGCTGCTCACCACTAAAAAAGAGCGTCTGATTCGGATGCCGTACTCCAACAAAGCCGTCAGCACCCGAATGAAGATCCTGTTTCCCATCGCCACAACGCTGCTGATATCAATCCTCGTGCCCAAAGCAGCGCCGCTGGTTGGCATGATGATGTTCGGCAACCTCCTCAGGGTGTCGGGAGTGGTGGAGCGGCTCTCATCCACTGCGCAAAACGAGATGATGAACATCGTCATCATCGTTCTGGGACTCACCGTTGGCGCCACGATGCCAGCGGAAGTGTTCCTGAAGTGGCAGACCATCAGTATCTTCGTGCTTGGGCTTATGGCTTTCGGCGTTGCCACCGCATCCGGCGTGCTGCTCGCCAAGTTGATGAATGTGTTCTACAAAGAGAAGATCAATCCGATGGTCGGCGCTGCCGGAGTATCCGCCGTTCCAATGGCGGCCCGAGTCGTCCAGAGCATGGCCACGAAGGAAGACCCTCAGAACTTTATTCTCATGCACGCCATGGGACCCAACGTTGCAGGGGTGATTGGCACGGCGACTGTGGCGGGCGTTCTGCTTGCGGTGGTGCCGAAATTGGTTGGCGCTGGCTAAAGCGCAGCCGGGCGCCTTTGAAGGTACCCTTCGAGGACCTCAGGAAACCTTCAAAAATGCAGGGATGCTGTCCACCGTGACAAGGGCAGCATGTGTGTCCTCTTTTCTTGGCGAGTTACAGCATGAAACGAGCCGCCTACCCCCTGGCTACAGTCACCCCGGTGATCTCCTCAATCAGTTCAGCGCCTTTTTCCTGCGCCCAGGGATGGGCCCACGGATATTCGCCGCGAGGTACGAGGTCGGCTGGGAGATCGGACGCGCCCGCGGCTTNNTTATTCCTTTTCCGGCCCGCAAAGCCCGGTAGTACCTCAGTCGCTCTTCATCCAGTTCGGCGCGCTCCCGGTAAGCGGCGCGTACAGATCGGGTACAGGGTCGAGCATCGGACGTATTTCTGGTATCACTACGCCTGCCAGGATGCTCATGTCGCATATCGCAACGGCAACGTCGTACTCGGGATCAGCAAACGATCCTCCGGGCCAGTCGATAACACCAGAAACTTTGCCATCGTTCATCATGGTGTTGAACGGCTGAAAGTCACCGTGACATACGACAAGTGTCTCTCGCTCGATCGGCCGGTGATCGTTCAGCCACTGGACCAGAGGCGCGAGGTGTGTCCGCCCAGGTTGCTCAACGTATCTCCCAAGCATCTTGAACTGGCCCCAGATGCTGTACTGGTCCGCGGGTATACCGGTGGCCGCCACCGCTTCTTGGACCGGTGCCACTGGAATGGTGTGGAGACGCGCCTGGATGTGGGCCAGGCGTGATATCTCGGTTGCCATATCGGCGCCCGGCGCCAGCATCTCTTCGCCAAGAGTGTGTCCGGGAACCCGCTCCATAATGTTGAATGGCTGCCCCCCTATGCCGGGTGGCTCTGCAACTATCATCACTTGCGGCACGGGATAGCCAAGTCCAGCCAGGGCGTTCTGTAACGCCGCCTCACGCTTCCCCTGCTGGTGATGTCCGCCCTAGCGAAAGAGCCTCAGGATCAACGATCCAGAGAGCTCCTCCGACGCGCCGGAGAGTCGGAACCCAAACGTGAAGGTCTCGAACCCGCCGGTGATCGTCTTGAGCGGTTCAGCATATTTAATATCATCGCCAAGATCGGCCTTGAGCCAGTTGATCAACAGTTCGCTTACGATAGATTCGTCGGAGAGTTCGTGATCTGAAACGTGAGCCAACGGAGTCATTCCTCTGCTGTTGGTTGCCAAAGCCGCATTTTACCCAGCGAGATCAGATCGCCGTTCAGCGATGACACACAAAAAGGACCGGGGGGAACCGGTCCTTTTCATTCAGTAGTCGCTCTTTTATTATCAGCCCCCGGGCCACCTTCAGTGGAGTGACCTCCATAGTGGCAGGCAAGCACACCTCGCTATTGGAGGGGCATTGACTATCCGCCCTGGGTGTCGGTGGAAAACCCGGTGAAACCTGTGCTGCCTGGCAGCGGTCCTGACAATCGCCCCAGGCCCGTTAGAGGCTCAAGCCAGACGTGGAATATTACGTGAATACGTACCATCTCCTCGCCACCTCCAGATCGTGATATTCAACGTATGTCTTTGGGTTCCCTCTCCTTGAAACCCTGTCCCGTTGGGGACATGCTCAACTTACCACAGGCAACATAAGAAATGTGCTCACTGCGACACGTAAAAGTAACGGTTAGGGTTATATGTCTATATGTATTTTACGAAATCGGTACATGAATGACCGAATTATGAACAAGTAATCGTAAATTCATGGCGCAGCCCTCATTGCAAGACGCTAAGACGTGAGAGATTGGGTACCTAAAACACCGCAATTGGGTTACATGGAGAGCCTGTCGCGTTCGGAATCCGGAGCGGCAGGATGTTGATGAGGAACTCCCAGCGGTTGCGCTTCTGACAGGCCGCTGATAGGCCCTCGAGATCGGCGTTGTCGAGAATCCACAGGCCCAGCGCCACGATTCCAATCTGGTGGAACGGGTTGCTGAATCGTTCATATCCGGTTGGTACTACATCGTTGCCGGTATCGGAGCCGGAGACTGCCACACCTCGCTCATGGAGCAGCGGGAGGATCTCCGGGAATGGACCGGACGAACTGGTTGGCGGCAGTGGGCCGTTCGCAAGGATGGTCTTGTACTGGCCGGTGCGCATCAGCAGTACGTCGCCCGGTTCTATCGTGAATCCGCAACGTTCTTCCGCGGCCGCAATATCGTCCAGCGTGACGCCATCACCCGGCTCGATGTGATCGACTCCCCTCAGATACGGTACGTCCACCAGCACGCCGCGACTCACAATGCCCTTGTGCGCCACGTCTACCGACTCCTTGAGCGCGCCTTGGGAGGCCGTGACCAGCGTTGAGGGGTGGCCGTTGTACATGCTGCCGTCCCAGAAGAAGTGGGCAAGAGAGTCAAGGTGCGTTACGGAGTGGCCGTGGAAAATCAGACCGAAGTAGTCCATCGCAACCTGCCGATCTGGCCCGCCATCGCCCGGCCGGTATCCCTCACCAGTCGCAACCATGAAGTGTTGTGGAGGGCGTGGCGAATGCTCGCCACCGCGATAGTCGATTGGGCGTGCGCAGGTGATAGTTTCGCCATCCTGGACCAGTGCTGCTGCCGCTTTCGTCTTCTCGGCGGAGAGGTGATTCAGTGTCCCCAGTTCGTCTTCATCGCCCCATCGACCCCAGTTGGAAAGCGAGTTCATGTAGTCAAGCACCTGATCCTGACTTGGGCGGTTTGAGGCCATGGGGTATTCTCCGTGTGAATTCAGCCGGGGGAAGCGGGGCCACATGGTACAATTCCGCCGCTTTCCGCGGGCGATTTTTCACCCAGAATCACTGACAAACTCGCCTGGTTTTCACTCCCCCAGATACCCCGTCACGCATTGCGATTCACCGATTGAAAGGCGTCATGACAGACAGCGCACAGCGGCAGGCGTACATCGCCGCTCAGATTGAGTCGATTCACCAGAATCTCAGGTTCCTTGAGAACGTTGTTACGCAACCAATTGGGCTTACGACGGACCTGAAAACGCTGCGCGAGTCGGTGCCGGCAACTGGAGCCGAGGAAGAGCGTGATCGGCAGGCGTTTCTGGACGCGATTGAGCGCGGAAAGAACCCGCAGCCAACTGGTCTCATCGCCGCATCTGTTGTTTCTTCTACGATTGAGCTGGTGAAGAGCCTGACGCCTCCAGATGGCGCGGGGTTACGAGATCCGTGGATCGGCGCCGCCGTGAAAGTGCTTGAGCGCATCAATCTCCGCCTTGGCGAGGACGTGCGCAGACGACACTCTGAGAATCTGCGTGGTGGGCTCTATGTGATCGTCGATCCGGAGAACACGAACGGTCGTTCGACGTTTGAGGTAGCGCAGGCGGCAATCGACGGGGGGGCGGCGGCGGTGCAACTGCGGGACAAACTGTCTGATAAGGCGGCGGTCATCTCTGAAGCCCGGAAAATTGCCGAAATATGCGCCGCAAAGAACCGCATCTTCATCGCCAACGACGATGCCGATGTGGCGCAACTGAGCAACGCCACGGGCCTCCACGTTGGGCAGAAGGATATGTCCATCGGGGACGCTCGTTCGATTCTCTCAAGCGCCCAACTTATCGGCCAGTCGAACGCCACTTTCGAGGAGGCAATCGCTTCCGAATCCGATTCTGCCGATTATGTCGCAGTTGGT
>DBZV01000059.1:0-160 GCA_002311865.1 Dehalococcoidia bacterium UBA1151 | reverse complement strand
GAACACGCGCCCGGCGGGGCTTGAGACGCTGCGGCGTGTTTCGGAAGTAGTTGGCGTGCCAATCGTGGCGATTGGCGGCATCAACGTTGAGAATATTGGCCCTGTGCTTGAGGCCGGGGCCGATACTATCTGCGTCGTCACCGCTGTGACGAAGGCGGAT
>DBZV01000163.1:4376-4559 GCA_002311865.1 Dehalococcoidia bacterium UBA1151 | reverse complement strand
CTTCGCGTCCGGTCCCGCGTGGGGTAGAGGTGATAGTGACATCCCCGATCGCTGCCAAACCAGCCGTGGTCCACGTAACCGGCAGTGTGGTGAATCCCGGTGTTTACACACTTCGACTAGACGCCCGCGTTTTGGACGCAATCGAAGCTGCGGGCGGACTACTAGATTCCGCCTCAACCGACA
>DBZV01000163.1:0-4238 GCA_002311865.1 Dehalococcoidia bacterium UBA1151 | reverse complement strand
CTCAAGTATGATTCCACATCGTCTCGATCATGGCATCCCTAGATTGAGCGGACTATGTATTCTTCCCATAATATTGTCAATTTTCATTTCAGATAATCTTTTGATACTCGACTCCTGGTACGGCGATTGGGCCTGCGATCCCCAGAGGTTGTCTCGGAACTTGAATCAGTGAATAGACAAAAGAGAAGACCCCCGAAATTTTGGAGGCCTTCTCTAATTTCCCGCGAGCGCATAAGCGTTCGACCAATAATTAGCTTTGAATCAGGGCGTCCAGAACGGCATAAACCTTCTCCACATCAGCTCGAGTCAATCGCGCTGGATAGAGGACAGTAGCGATTCGGCCGCCCTCAAGCGGGACGTCAATACGCGGGTGAGACAGGTTCACTTCCACCTGCTCTTCGTTCGCTGCGACCTCAGAGAAGTCCACCCGGTCGATCGGCGTGATCGCAGACTCATCGGCGGGCGTTTCTACAACTGGCTCCGGAAGATTGTCCAGGTCACCGATGATGTTGTCATCACCATCCACTATCCCCGCGAACCGGAGTGACTCTCGCAGTGCCGAAGCGGTCTGCTTGGCTGAACGAGCAGTGAACCCGCTCTTCGCCAAACGAGATACAAGCGCATCAGTCGGCGGCAACTTGGCGCCAAAACTTTCGCGCAACGCCTTGAAGACTGGTGATGAGTCAACCGTCTCCAGCGCCGCGATGCGGAACGCCGAGGCATCACCGGAAGCCTTAGCGGTCACAAGTACCAACGCTCGCTCGGTAAGCGTCAATCCTCGATCGTCCTTCTCAAGAAGACCAAACTGACGCAGCGACGAAACCAGCCGATCTGTAGTGCTTGCGCCGGGTGAAATCCCCAGCACCGCCGCAAGTTCTGCCTGATCGAACACGTGATCGCCTATCTTCTTGTGCAATCTGGAGGTCACATCAAAACAGTGTTCAGCGCTGTAAGCAGGAGCAAGAGGGCTTCGGCGCTTTCTTGTGACAGTGGCGGCTGGACTCATAACGGCTCTCCTGGGGGGCTCCGGTTGGAACCTCGCGTATAGAGGTTGAATAACGTCGCAGGACTCGCCAAGTATCAGAGGACAGCGCGACGCACCCCCTAAAAGTAGCGTTCCCCAGCGCGCGATCAAGGGGGCGAACTGTTGAGAACCGCGCGAATTCCGTCCCTATCGCACACTTATCCACATCCAACTTCATTGCGGCGTATGATTGCCCGGCTTCACCGCGAGAAGATTAGCGCCCACACAGGGTCCGTTGAAGTGTCCATTCAGGCACGCAGACGCCCAAGGAATACAGATTAATGCCTCAAACAGTCACTTCCCAGACCACATTCGAGCCAGTACCGAGGTGGGCCAAGATCCCGCATGGCATTACCTTCCGCGGCGACGCGACATCGGTCGCTGTCGACTCCAATGACAACGTCTACGTCTTCAGTCGTGGCAACGTACCAGTGACCATCTTCGACCCCCACGGAAACTATCTGGGCGGCTGGGGTGAGGGGGAGTTCATGCGGCCCCACGGCATCTTCATCGACCACAATGATGACGTCTATCTGATCGATGATTTTGGCCACATCGTCCAGAAACGCAATCTCCAGGGCGATATCGCATGGACGCTTGGAACATTTGGCGAGGGCGCAAAGTGGCAGGGCGGCGAGCCGTTCAATCGACCGACAGACGCCACCGTCTCACCGGCCACCGGCGATGTGTTCATCTCGGACGGCTACGGTAACTCCCGTGTCCACCGCTACGATGCCAATGGCAAGCACATCCTCTCATGGGGTGAGCCCGGGTCCGATCCTGGCCAGTTCAGCCTGCCGCACAACATCACCATGTGGGGTGAAGACAAAGTAGTGGTTGCCGACCGCGAAAATTTCAGGCTCCAGATCTTCTCAATCGACGGCGAGTTCGTCGATCAGTGGCACATATACCACCCGATGTCTGTATTACGAGGACGTGGTGACGACACCGCCTTCTACGTTGGTGAAATGGGCCCGCCACCAGTCCAGGAAGGAGTCCCCGGACTGGGCTTCAAAGTCTCGATGTGGGACGAGTCCGGCAACCACATCCAAAGTATTGGCGCAGACCTTCCAGGCCAGGATGCCGACCAGTTCTGTGGACCCCACGGCATGGCCATCGACTCAAAGGGCAACATCTACGTGGCTGAGGTCTCATGGACCTTCTACTACTCCAAGCGCGACAACCCCCCGCTGGGCGAGATCGTCAGCCTCCGCAAGTGGGCGCGCACATCCGGCTAACACTCGAAGATCCTGTTTAGTTGCGAATTGCTTGGTCGACTTCCAACACCAAAATCGAACGCACACATTACGAAAGGCACAATTGAATGATCGCTGATCTCACTGGGAAAACCGCCATCGTCACAGGAGGCGGCCAGGGCATTGGCCGCGGCATCGCCCTCACCATGGCGGGTCAGGGCGCGGACATCGCCATCGCGGACCTCCCTTCCGGCAAGGGACCCAGCGTGGCGAAAGAAGTGGAAGCCCTCGGTCGCAAAGCGATGGTGATTGATCTCAACGTCATGGAGAAGGCTCAAGGCGCCGCAGCAATCCAGCGCGTTATTGACGAATGGGGGCACCTCGATATCCTCGTAAATAACGCCGGAGTGGCTGGCGCACCCGGCTCGCTACCAACGCAGCCTGGCCGTGACGAAGACTGGGAACTCACCTGGCGCGTCAACGTCAAAGGACTCGCGGACATCACCGCCGCCGCACTGCCCCACTTCAAGGAACGCAACTCGGGCAAAGTGATCAACATCGCATCCGTTGCAGGACGAGCCCCGCTCTACAACACAGTCCATTACGCCACCACCAAGATGGCCGTCATCACATTTACTCAGGCCCTCGCCAAGGAGATGGCGCCCTACAGCGTCAACGTCAATGCGGTTTGCCCCGGCCGCCTCTACACTCAGTTCTGGGAGGAGTGGATGGATAACCGAGAAGCCGCTGGAGATGAAGCCGTAGTAGGCCGCGACCACCACGACGTATTCGAAGAAGCCCTCAAAGCTGTCATGCCCCTCGGCCGCGAACAGTCACCAGAAGACATCGGCGCAATGGTCGCATTCCTGGCCTCAGAAAGCGCCCGCAACATCACCGGCCAATCTATCCAGGTAGATGGCGGCCAGGTAATGGTCTAGGCGATAGCCACTCACAACGCACACCTGCTGCAGCGGTTTCCTGAGGAAACTCGACCTGTCCTCGATGTAATCGGGAAGGGTACCGTTGCGGCGGCGGCTCCGGATTTGTCCCCTCTCCAATTTGGGGTGAGGGCGCGGTTGAAATACAACCACACCTAATCAACGGCGAACCTAGACCCATCCCGTCTGTCATTCTGGGCTTAATAGTCAAAAATGTGTGTTTTGGGCTGAGAATTTTCAGTTCGACTCAAACGTAAGATATGCCCTCTATTTATAAACCGTTTTATAGATCGGGGTGAAATGTCCCCTAAAAACGCTGTCCGCACTGCGGGGATGTATCCATAAGAAACGGTCACTATTCGAACGGTCGCCAGCGCTGGTTCTGCCACAGATGTACCTGTTCGTTCAGTTGGCGCAATCCCACAGCCCGTCGAAGGCGGGCGATACTGTGGTTTGAGCGATGGATTATGGAAGGGTATTCCGTACGCCAGTTGGCTCTTCAAAGTAGGCACTACCGGATGAAGTTGCGGCGCCTGATCGATAGCTTCCTAGCCGATGTGCCTCTAACGTCGTCTCTGGATCCTGAAACCGCCCGATATCTTCTTTTCGACGGGACCTTCCTCGACCGCGATCACATTCTCGCCGTGCTGCTTAACGGGCAGACTCATCGGCTAGTTCGGGGACAATTCGGTGTGCACGAGCAAACCTAACCGGAGCTGCGTGCATTCTTCAAGGCGATGATCGACGAAGGGTTGCGCCCTCGTAGTTTTACTGTGGATGGCAATCGGCACATGATCAGGGTTCTTAGAGAACTGTGGCCGGATCTGGTGATCCAGCGTTGTCTGGTTCATATCCAACGGCAAGGGTTGAGCTGGTGCAGAATCTCCCCGAAGACGCTTCATGCCCGCTAGCTGCGAACGATCTTCCTTCGGGTCTCTAGGATTGATACGGCGGGGGATCAGGCAGCATTTCTCAACCTCGTCGCCGCTTGGGAAGCCCGGTGGGGTGCTGAGATATCAGCCCGTTGGTAGTGGTCGGTATTTGAGGGTCATCGAAGTAGTAAAACATGTCAGGTAGAGC
>DBZV01000115.1 GCA_002311865.1 Dehalococcoidia bacterium UBA1151 | reverse complement strand
GGGGTGTTGAACCCACGGTTGTACAGAAGGCGCGCCGGGATATCGCCAAGTGATGAAGTCCATACCTCGTATGCGTCCAGAACGGACGTAGGTGGGCTATCCGATACGACCCAATTTCGCTTTGACGTCGGCAACCCTGCGCGAACCGGCGATCAGGCCGACGGCTCGGTAAAAACGAGCACGGCGTTGTGGCCACCGAAGCCCATCGAGTTGGACATGGCTGAGCGGACCGTCTGCTTGCGAAACTCGTTAGGCACGTAATCAAGATCGCAATCGGGATCGGCGTTTTGCAAGTTGATGGTCGGCGGAATCGCGCCCTCTGCAATCGCCATCACAGAGATAGCGGCTTCCACGCCGCCAGCAGCACCCAGCAGGTGCCCAGTCATGGACTTTGTCGAACTGATCGGCACGTTCGGCGCGTGCTCGCCCAGCGCGCTTTTGATGGCGATCGTTTCGTACTTATCGTTCAGCGGTGTGGACGTGCCGTGCGCATTCACATACTCGAGCTCGCCAGGAGTAATTCGGGCATCTTTCAGGGCGATCGACATTGCTCTGAACGCACCGTCTCCAGTGGGTTCCGGTTCCGTGATGTGATGAGCGTCACTGCTGGCTCCGTAACCGGCCACCACTGCGAGCGGCTCCGCGCCGCGCTTGCGTGCATGCTCCGCAGACTCCAGCAGCAATACTCCAGCGCCTTCGCCCAGGACGAATCCATCGCGCTCTGCGTCGAACGGTCGGGACGAAGTCTTCGGATCATCGTTGCGTTTGGAAAGCGCCATGCAGGAGTTGAATCCCGCGACCGCAATCTCACACACCGCGGCCTCAGTACCGCCGGCAAGCGCCAGGTCGGCCTCGCCTCTCAGAATCATCTCTCGGGCTTCACCAATGGAGTCCGTACCCGTGGCGCAAGCGGAAACGACGGAGTAGTTTGGTCCCTTGGCGCCGATGAGCATTGAGACCTGACCGGCGGCCAGATCACCCAGCATCATGGGAATCAGGAATGGCGTGACTCTTTTTGGCCCTTTGTTACGCATCACGTCGTACTGCTCGGAGAGCGTTTTTATACCGCCAACGCCGCTGCCGATGACTACGGCGAAACGGGTTGGGTCGACGTCCTCGATGGTGATTCCGGCATGTGACATGGCTTCCAGAGAGGCCGCACATGCCAGTTGAGCGAAGCGATCCATTCGACGGGCCCTCTTGCGGTCCATATAGTTTTCTGGATCGAACTCATCAATCTCTGCGGCGATCTGAGTCGAGTGATTCGAGGCATCGAAGCTCTTGATCAGGTCGATCCCGGATCGACCAGCGAGAAGGCCTTCCCAGGATGCTTCTCGGCCGATGCCCACCGGTGACATTAGCCCGACGCCGGTAACTACAACGTGATCAGATGTGTTTTCGTTTCGAATTGATCTGCTCCAGTTAGAGGTAGCCACACAAGACTGGAACGGGCCGTGCAAACCGGCATCTTGAGCAGCAGATTAGCTTTTGTGTATTTGATGCGATGTGTTGAATACGATTCGTCGAGTGCGATCACAGGGGTGATCTAAGGCAAAAGTATACAGTCGCCACGATAATGTTTATTCGACGCTTACTCGATAGGCGAACGAGAACCCCAACATTGTGCATTGTGGGAAAACCCGCGTGGTGGATAGCCTCCGGGCAATAGAATTGCACAGATGGACGTAATGTCGAAAAACGCAACAACCAGCGCAACAACCGTAGATGCTGCTCCTACCGTGGCTATCGTGACGCACGGCTGCAAATTGAACACCGCAGACAGTCAACGGATGGCAACGTCGCTTATCCACCACGGCTACGCGATTGCTGACGCTGATGAATCCCCTGACGTCTGGGTGCTCAACAGCTGCACAGTTACGCACGTCGCGGACAAGAAGGCCCGCCAGGCCATATCCGCGGCTCGCAGAAAGTATCCGGAGGCGCTCGTCGTGGCCGCAGGATGCTACGTGGAGCGCGATCCAGAGACGGTAGCCACCCTGGCGGGTGTTGATCTCGCAATCCCTAACACCACTAAGCTCAACGCCGTAGACCTCATCTCTGAGCGGCTGGGGCTCAAAGCTACCCCGTGCGCCGATGGCACGTCCGCCGACACGGGTTTCATGTTGCTGGGGCGTAGCCGGGCGTCTGTGAAGATTCAGGAGGGTTGCGACCAGGTCTGCGCNNCTCAATTCGACTTGGCCGCAGTCGGACCATGATCAAGATACAAGAAGGGTGCGATCAGGTCTGCGCTTATTGCATCGTTCCAACCGTGCGTGGACGTGAACGAAGCATCCCCACAGAGGAGATCGTCGAGGAGGTCAGGCGCCTCATCTCAAGCGGGGCACGAGAGGTCGTTCTAACGGGCACGCAACTCGGCTCTTACGGGTTTGATCTAGACGGTCAGAACTTGAGCAGCATGATTGAGGCCGTTCTGGATGAGACGGACATCGATCGTTTGAGAGTGTCATCGCTGCAGCCACTTGAGATTATGGATGGACTGCTGGAGCTATGGTCCAGCGCAGGCGCGGACCGGCTGTGCCCGCATTTCCACGTGCCACTACAGGCCGGCAGTGACCGTGTGTTGAGCACGATGCGCAGACGATACACAGGCGAGGAATATCTGAAGTCACTAGAGCGTGTCCGCACGGCTATAACGGGTGCAGCGATAACCACGGACGTTATCGCCGGCTTCCCCGGCGAAACTGATGATGAGTTCCAGCAAACTGTCGAGCTCGTCACCGAAGCGAACTACGCTGATGTCCACATATTCCCGTACTCGTCCCGACCTGGCACATCGGCCGCGCACTTCGATGATCATCTCGATCCATCGCTGGTCGCTGAACGTGCGGCACGGCTACGCGAAATCGGAACCGTCTCGTTTGCCGCCTTCAGACGAGGATTGGTCGGGAGCGCGTCCCGGGTACTGTGGGAGCGTGATGAGCCCAGCGTTGGCTTGACCGACTCCTATGTGCGAACGAGGCTCGTTTCCGGCCGTCAGACGGGCAGGGCGCGCATGAATTCGATAGAGGAAGTCGCTCTCACCGGCTTCGATGGCAAGGTCATGCTGGCTGAGCCGCTCATGATTGGGCCTGACTTTTAGAATCTCCAATCCGTACCTCCCGCACATTTTCTTGCGTTCGTGAGGCATGCCATTGTCCTCAAGTACCAGCTTCGCTTCGGCATCCGGGATCTCAGTTCTGCCAACGCCCACGAGTGCTCAACCATGCAGCCGCAAACTACAAGTTTTGGGCTGATCTCCGACCACCATATGTTGTGTGCTTCAGCGTTCCAAGGCACCCAACGGGCACAAGATATTCGCTGCCCTCTCCATTGAAGAGGGGGCGATTGGAGCCTGGACATACGCAGCATGAGATGGCGCAGCTAGTCGGTCCGAACCCTACTTCTGTGGGCAGATGGGAGAGTTACGAGGGAATGCCGACGCATCGTCATCCAGGTTTTCTCAGGGCGTGTGAGGTGCTCGCGGTGGAACTCACTCAACGGCTTGAGTGACTAGATACGGCAGCGGTATCCCGGGCTCGAATCCCACTCCGCTCGCCATTCCAAAACTGCCGTCAGTTGGCTCTGCCACGCAAGGTGCCGCCACGCCCAGATCGGCTCTTCGATAACGCCAATGACTTCGGTTATGATGCGGCCCATTATGAATATTGGCGACTTAGCTGGAGAGATCGAACGGTTCCCTGAGGAGGATCTTGCTCCCATCGTTCGGAGCGTTCTCAACGATGATTTTGCGGTAGTTACACCGAACTGGACGGCAACGCCGTTAGGAAGTCCAAGCAACGGAAATGGAACGCTGGGACTATGGAGAGTTGAGGGGGAAGCTTGTGTGGGTCGATCACGGGCAGAGTGGGCGGCAATTGCAAAAGGGTTGGACCGCGAGGCGCCATACCTGACTGGCACAAATCAACATGCGTGGCGGGAACTCGAAGCATTTCAGTCTGGTGCTCTCTCATCTATCAATACGGGGCTGAAAGCGGTTCCCCTATTCGGCATTACCGAGCAGCCGAACGGTAGAAACTGGCTCTGGTTGAGGGATCTTTCGGACGGTATTGCGCCGCCATGGAACAAGCCGCAGTTCCAAATTACCGCCCGTCATATAGGTCAGTTCAATGGTCTATGGCCTCAATCGAATCGACCCGAAGGTAACTGGATCTCCACCGATGGAACGACGGACAAACGGACTGCTATGAATGACTTGTGGACTTCTGCCTTCGCATTACTCCGCGAGAAGTCCGACCACGAGTTCATCGCACGTTTCGCATCGCAGGTAAGTCTCGACCGCATACTCTCCTTTTTCGATGATCTACAGTTGTTGAACGGGGCGACTCGTGATTTGCCGAAATCGGTTGCCCATAACGATTGTCACGCTCGAAATCTCTTCCCTTGGCAGGACTCTAAAGGTCGAGACATTACGTATGCGATCGACTGGGCGTCTGTAGGATTAGTGGCAATCGGGGTTGACGGTGGCGCTCTTGTCGGCGGGAGCATGACGTGGGCCACGCCAGAGGCCGAAACCGTCGTTGAAGCGGAGCAGGCCATCTTCGATGAGTGCCTATCTGGATTGATNNCTTTGATGAGTGCCTATCTGGATTGATCGACTCTGGCTGGTCAGGTGAGCGGACTCACGTGCGCCTCGCGTACATATCTGCCATCGCCGCGTCCGCGAATCTAATGGTGTACGTGAGTAGCTCTCTTGTGTCTGGCACGTCGCGTGCGCGGCGTGCCGCAGCAAGGATAGGCGTAACCGTGGACGAGGCAGTTGACCAGGTCGCGAGCCGAATGGCGATGTTTGCACCGCTAGTTGACGAAGGCTTATCACTTGCCGCCTGAACCGTCGTCTTTCAACGAGCTCCCAATCGGAAAAGCGATGGGGCCGCAATCGCCCAGAGAATAGCACCCGACCCGTGGCGGCGATGGCAGAAATGCATGTTCCCGACCTAATCCCGTCCGCAGCCATTAATACCCGCCAGAGGCCGGGTATTGACTAATGTAGCCGTGCGACCCTGGATCCTGGATATCTCCGCGAAAGCTACGATTCCGGGATGACGGTAATGCCGTGGTGTGACGTTTTTGGACTATCGGACGACGAGATTGAGACCCTTCTATTTCACATAAACAATGTTGGTGTGAGTTACGCATAAGAAAAGAGGGCCACCTCTTTCGAAGCGACCCTCCTGGGAGTTTTCTTGTATTGGCTAAACGGCCACGGGGCGTAGATTCAGTGAACCGCCCCAGCGCTCCAGGTAGCCAGCCCGGTGTTCGTAACCGTGGGCAAAGATCATCAACCAGCCATCTTTCTCGATGTAGTTAAGGTACTCGCGCTTCTGCTCAAGCGTCGCATCCGGCCTCTTATCAAAGGCAGTGATGTATGACAGAGTCACGTGTGCTGCCGTGGGCACAAGATCACCAAGATAAGCGATACGTTCACCGCCAGTATTGATGAACACCGACTGGTGACCCGCGCAGTGACCGTCAGTCACCCGGGTCTGCACGCCGGGAACGATCTCGGTGTCGCCGTCAATCAGTTCAACCTGGCCTGACGCCTCCAGAACTTCCAGGGCGTCGCGGGTAAGTGAGAAGTGCGGCCACGCCCGCTCGTTTGGCGAGGTTGCTTCTTCCCAGGAGTTCTTCTGGATCACGTACTTGGCGTTCGGGAAGGTAGGAACCTTCTGACCGAGACGATCCAGGCGAATTGCTCCACCTACGTGATCAAAATGAAGGTGGCTGAGCACCACCATGTCGATGTCTCGTGCGGTAATCCCGTTGCCCTGGACCTTCAGGTCCCGGAGAAGCTTCGATCGTGAGAGACCGTAGACCTCACGAGTGACTTCCGGGTCTTTTGAGCCCATTCCAGTATCTATAAGAATATTGTGCTCAGGAGTCTGGACGAGTAGGGCGTTCAAGCCAAGTCGAACGCGATTTTTGCGATCGGGCTTTGCTTCTTTCTCCCAAATGACCCTTGGAACCTGCCCGAAAACTGCGCCCCCATCGAGCAAAAACGTACCGTCAGTAATTACACGTACCTGAATGCTGTCGGCCTGCATTTTCGGCGCCCCCCTCATGTCCCGAAAAGTCGGGAAACTAACTGCCGGATGAACGGACATTCATCCAACTCGTCGGTAAAGCGCCTCGCTCAGTGATAGTGCTGTGGCTGCCCCATTCCCGCCAGAGACCTAGAAGCTGCGGCATGCACACCGTTTGAGACTGGGCGACACATTACTCTACATTTAGCCTTTCGTCAAGATGAATTTGTATTTGTCCTAAAAAAGTCTTGGTTTTTTCAGCGCAAGTTTAAACGACTTCGCCGACCCTGTATTTGGCTCTACCTGCGAACCGAATCGCAGGTCTACAATCGCACAGCAAAACAGTGAATACGCAGACTCAAACTGCAATATCCATTTCTTATGACAAAACATAACGCTAAGCCAATCCGTTTCTCAGCAACTGGAGTGAGGCATTGAAGTTCGAAGTAGTTACCGGTGATATCACCAAACAGACCACGGCCGTTGCGGTTGTGAACCTCTTCTCAGGCGTAATTGAGCCAGGCGGCGCTACGGGAGCCGTTGATTCGGCCATCGGCTCAACTATCTCGAAGCTGATTGAGGCGGGCGAGATCAAGGGTGGCGCATCAGAGGCCACGCTGATTCACACGCTGGGCGATCGTTACGGTGACTTCGCTCCAGATCGAGTCCTCGTCGCCGGGCTTGGGAAGTCGAACTCGTTGGATGCAGACGACATTCGCAAGATTGCAGCCACAGTAGCCCGTCGCGTTCGCTCAATCGGCGCCAGTGAAGCCACCACTATCTTACACGGCGCAGGAATCGGAGGAATTGACCCGGCGGTCTCCGCTGCGGCCATCGTTGAAGGCACGATTCTTGGCGCATACGAGTTCAAAAACTACAAGTCGTCGAGCAATGATGACGATGACGATACCGGCGGGCTCGAAACACTCACGATCATCGAACTTGATTCAGGCAAGGCAAATGAAGTTCAAGCTGCTGTCGATCGTGCAACCAGCATGGCCAACGCGGAGGCGCTGGCGCGCGATCTGGTGAACCATCCGCCGAACATCATGACGCCCACACGCCTCGCGGAAGAAGCTGTCGCGGTCGCTGAAGCTACCGATGGACTCTCGATCACGGTTCTTGAGCGTGCAGATGCCGAGAAGATGGGCATGGGGGCATATCTCGGCGTGGCGCAGGGTAGTCACGAGCCGCCAAAGATCATCCGGATCGATTACGCAGGTGATCCCGACGACGCAGACAACAACCTCTGGATAATCGGCAAGGGCATCACCTTCGATTCTGGAGGCCTCTCGTTGAAGCCATCCAGCGGCATGGAGACGATGAAGAGCGATATGGCAGGCGGTGCATCCGTAATCGCGGCGGCGCGGGCAATCGCTGAGATCGGGCCGAAGATCAACGTGACAGCACTCTGCCTGGCCACTGAGAACATGCCAGGCGGTGGTGCACAACGAGTCAGCGACGTTGTTCAGGCCATGAACGGCAAGTACATTGAAGTGATCAACACCGATGCAGAGGGCAGGCTAACTCTCGCTGATGCACTCGTATACGCTCGTGAAAATGGCGCCAGGCGCATGGTGGACATCGCAACCCTCACCGGTGGCATCGTCGTCGCACTCGGCAAAGGCAACTCCGGCGCGTTCTCGAACGATGATGAGCTGGTGAATGCACTGATCGCCGCGGGCGACAAGCGCGGCCAATCGTTCTGGCGCCTTCCGCTGGACGATATCGCCAAACGGCAGAACCGCTCCAAGATCGCCGATCTGAAGAACACGGGCGGCCGAGCTGCGCACGCGATCACAGCGGCACACTTCATCGGCGAGTTCGCCGAAGACACACCGTGGGTCCATCTCGATATCGCGGGAAATGCGATGTCAGACGGGACCAACGGCATCCTGACCGCAGGGGCAACAGGCTTACCTACACGGACTCTAGTACAGTTGGCGCTCGATCTCGCTGAGGCGAACTCATAGTCAAATTATTCGGAGAAATTATCGATGCCTGAAATCCCAACATTCGATATGAAGCCTGTGGATGTACCGCAGAGTGTTCTCGATGGCATGAAGCTGATTCCCACGGCGACCGTCTACAACGCATGCCGGACGTTCGGTCATCCCAACTGCGTGCTTGAGGGCATCAAGCCCTACACCCCGGGAACGCGGCTCGCCGCCCGAGCGCGAACCCTTCGATTTCTGCCAGATCGGCCGGATATTAAAGCGGAAGTGAAGCGAGGAGCTGACTCACCGGAGTACCACGCGATGGGCCGTTGTGGCCCCGGTGATGTGCTGGTGGCGGACATCATGGGTCTTGCGAGAGATGTGGTCGCTGGTGATGTGAAGCTACTCCAACTCTCGATGAACAACGCAGATGGCGTGATTATTGACGGTGCGATTCGAGACCTCGGTGTGATCGAGGACGAGGACTACGGATTCGCCGTATACGCGAAGCACCGCAGCTTCCACGGCAACCCGGTCACGGTGCCGGCGGAAGAAAACATCCAGATCCAATGCGGCGGCGCGCTGATTCGCCCCGGTGATGTGATCGTTGGCGACGATGACGGCGTGCTGGTAGTGCCTTCATGGATGGCTGAAGAGGTTCTGGCATGGGCGACGGAACACGAAGAGGTAGAGAACTACGTTAAGGAGAAGATCCGCGCCGAGGGCGTAGCTCCCGGCAAGTACTATCCACCAACCGAAGCTATGCACGAAGAATGGGCCAGGGTAAAAAAGGAACGCGGGCTGTAGGGTGCCTGCCGCACGGGCACTGGCCGCGGGGCTGCGTAAGACGAACTGGCCCCTCACCCTAGCCCTCTCGGGGGAGCATCTGCCATGCAGGCACAGCGAAGTTGGTATCGGCCGCGGGGCGGCATACCCCGTGCAACTAGCACACTCAGGAATCCCGTGTGCTCCATATACGCAGCCACGGCGCCACCGACCGGCGATTCTCAATCCGTCATCCCGGAATTTTCGGCCTCGCGAAAATGTCCGGGACCCAGGCACCTACACCCAGGAATCCTGTGTGCTCGACATACGCATCGGCCAACGCCGCATCCCCACCAAACGATGACGACCCTGTCGCGTCGATTTTCTGCGACAACATGATCTACCTGCGCGCGGACGCCTCCCCGCGTCCCACCCCACACTCTTGTACAGTTGGCGCTCGAACTCGACGACACCCAATCATCAACCGACCACCCAACGGGAAACCCATCATGGCTGACATCCAAAACCTCGATATGGCACCAGTAGACGTTCCGCAGAGTGTGCTGGACGGCTTCAAGACCATCCCAACCGCCACCGTCTACGGCGGCTGCCGTGCGCACGGCCACGTCAATTGCGTGCTGGAAGGTATTCGGCCGTTCAATACGGGTGAGGCGCGGTTTGCTGCTCGAGCGCGCACTCTCCGATTCCTGCCGATTCGGCCTGATTTGACTGCTGAGATGGGGCGGGGTGAGCACACACCTGAGTACGTGGCAATGGGCCGCTGTGGTCCGGGGGATGTGCTTGTGGCCGACATCATGAGCCACGAAAAAGACGTAGTCGCTGGCGATGTGAAGCTGCTTCAGTTGCAGATGAACAACGCCGATGGTGTGATCATCGACGGTGCCATCCGTGATTTGGGAGTGCTTGAAGACGAGGACTACGGGCTTGCCGTCTATGCAGTCGCCCGCAGCTTTCACGGTGGGCCGACCGCAATACCCGCGGAAGAGAACATCCAGATCCAGTGCGGCGGCGCGCTGGTCCGGCCCGGCGATGTGATGGTCGGCGATGGCGACGGCGTGCTCGTAGTTCCATCGTGGATGGCTGAATCCGTTCTCAAGTGGGCTATCGAGCACGAAGAGGTGGAGAACTACGTCAAGGAGAAGATCCGCGCCGAGGGCGTGGCGCCTGGCAAGTACTATCCCCCAAGTCCGGAAACCCACGAAGAGTGGGCTAGGGTAAAGAAGGAGCGCGGGCTTTAGTGCATCTGCCATTCAGGGCATATGCCCGTGCGGCGGAGGAGGAACAGCCCCTTCAGCGAGGACTCTCCCCCCATTTCGGGTGTATAGACCGGGGACATAGGTAACAGATGTACCCACAACATGGG
>DBZV01000088.1:2657-3933 GCA_002311865.1 Dehalococcoidia bacterium UBA1151 | reverse complement strand
GGGAGTAAGAGATTCGGATATAACAATTGCCTCGCCTCAGAGCTTGGTGCATCGAAACGTTTACTATCAACACCCGCGGAGAAACTAATTGGATCGATTGCACCATCAATCCCAACGGTGTACAGGAGTTCATGAATGCCAGATCTGGAAGTTCGGCGACTGGGCCGCTCGGAGATGAAGCCGAAGGCGCTTGGATTGGGCGGCGGGCATCTTGGTTGGCCGGATCAATCGGACGAAAACGCGATTGTCACGGTTCGTAGTGCTATTGAGCGGGGCATCAACTTCGTGGATACGTCGCCGGACTACGGCTTCAGCGAGCAGCGAATCGGAATGGCACTGGCCGAGGGTTGGCGAGACAAGGTGTACCTGCAGACCAAGGTCGGCTCTCATCCAAAATACATGCGCGACTGGTCGAAAAAAGCGACGAATTGGAGCCTGGAGAACAGTTTCAAGCTGCTGCAGACCGATTACGTCGATTCAGTGCTGATCCACGGCCCGCGTTTCGACATCGAAGAGCCGTTGGGCGAATGCCTGGAGGTGATGGTCGACTGGAAGGAGAGAGGACGCATCGGCGCCGTCGGCGTCGGCGTCCGGCAGCCGGAGTTTCACAAGCGGGCGATCGAAGCGGGCGTAGACATCGTGCTGTCGTTCCTAAACTACACACTGCTTGATCAGAGTCTTGCCGATGAGACGATCCCCTTTGCGATTAAGCACGACGTCGGAATCCTCATCGGCAGCCCATTGGGGAACTCGCTTCTGGCCGGCCCAGAACCGATCCAAAAGGAGGAGGGGATCCACGACGCGGACGGGAAGGTCATCCCTGCGGCCGTGGGCAGTTATCTGGATCCAGCCGTGTTTCCGCGGGCACACGCAATGTGGCAGTGGTGCCAGGATCGCGGCCTCAACATCCGTGACCTGGCGATGCAGTTCGCGATTAATGCGCCAGTCAAAGGCAACGGCATCGTCCTGACCGGTTCGGCCAACCCGACTGAGTTCGACGAGGTCTTCGCGGCCGCAACAACGCCGGTGCCGGAAGACGTCTGGCAGGAGTTCGAAGCCCAGTTCGGTGTAAGGATCTAACAGGGGCTTTCCCGTTTCGGCTGTTTCAGGCCTGATACCGCTTGAGGTGCCGAATCCACATCGCCATCCGCTGCCCTGCAGGTCGACTTTTGGCTCAAATCACCATTGGACAAACATTGGGATGGCCACGTGCGTCTGTTTCTGATTGTCACAGACATCGATGCTGTCCAGTTATCGGGGCGAGTCTGGCGCAATC
>DBZV01000088.1:0-2602 GCA_002311865.1 Dehalococcoidia bacterium UBA1151 | reverse complement strand
CAATCCGTGGACAAATTGTGGTGCCGAAGGTGAGAATCGAACTCACACGAGCGTAATGCTCACCGGTGTTTGAGACCGGCGCGTCTACCGTTCCGCCACTTCGGCCCTTCGACTAACTCAGGACACCGCCCTCGCGTTGGGCTCATGATGCCGCCCGTGAGTGCGTTCAGGTCCCGGCCGCTCGCGATGCTCAGGGGTGAGCACGGGCGTTTCCCAATGATACCCGCATGTTATGCCGCGGCTCGATATGGGGCACGCTAGAATTCATCCAATGTTGAAACTTGAACTCACACGTCCAATCGCCATTATCGATGCGCAATCGACCGGTGTCGACCCGGCCACGGCACGGATTGTGGCGCTGGGCGTATTGAAAATCGAGCCGGATGGCACCGAGCATCTTCGGTCGGTGCGGTTCAACCCCGGTATGCCTATTCCCGCCGGTGCAACGGCGGTTCACGGGATAACCGACGAAGAAGTTGCCGAGTACCCGGCATTTCGTTCGTTCGCCACGGCCCTGGCAAGCCACCTGGAAGACTGCGACCTGGTTGGCTTCGGCATCGAGCGTTTCGGCGCGCCACTACTGCAGGCCGAGTTCAGGCGCGCGGGGACGCAGTTCAGTCTCAGAAGCCGGCGGATCATCGACACGATGGCGATCTTCCACAAGAAAGAGCCACGCGACTTCCAGGCGGCCTACGAGTTGTTCGCTGGCGGGGAGGCCCCTCCGCGGTCCGATTCCGAGGCATTTGTGAAGGCGTCTCTGGAGATCCTGACCGGGCAACTGGAGGTCTACGAGGAGCTTGGCAACACCATCGATGGGCTGAATGAGTTCCTGCATCCGCTGCCGGAAAATGCCGTTGATGAGCGCGGAATGCTGATCAGATCTGATGGTGGCGACCTGATTTTGAACTTTGGTAAACACAAGGGCCGAACTGCCAGAATGGTGGCGGAAGACGCGCCAGACTACCTTGAGTGGCTCACCGGCCAGCCGGATATTCCGTTGGACATGAAGGCGGCGCTCACTGAAGAGCTGGGCGGGACCGACTAGCTGCTACCGGCTCGCGGTGGGCAGGTTGGCTCTGATAGCGTTGACGATCTCCTCTGGCTTGCACGGCTTCGAGATGACCTCAACCGCGCCAAGTGAAATCGACTTCGAGACCTCCTCCAATACGGCATATGCCGTCAGCACGACAACTGGAATCTCCCACGTATCTGGATCGTGCCGCAAGCGCGACAACACATCATATCCGTCAAGGCCGGGCATCATGATGTCGAGGATTATCAGGTCCGGCTTTGAGACCGTCGCCTGCATGTAGGCGAAGTCGCCGTCAGCGGCCTCCATGATCTCGTGGCCCGCCTTTTTGAGCAGCGCGCCAATAAGGTCACGGGTGGTTCGGTCGTCACCTACAACAAGAATCATCGCCACAATCGCTGCTTTCAGTTTCAGTGGTGATAAAGGACGCCCGATCCTGATTCTCAACCCCGTTGCGTCACAGACGGGTCGCCTCAGGTAACGTGTTGCGTAAATAAACAGGGTCGGTACTGGTCGTTCCACGACTGGGACGTTGGAGGACCTCTCCTGATGCCACCCCAGAATCTCCCGAAACCTGAGGAATAACGAACTTGCCAAAGTTTGTGATGCTGCCGCCGCTGGACGAGCTCCGCACCGAATGGGCACGACGCCTCTCTGACACGCTGCCTGAGTACGATGTGGTGGTGGCCGAGACAGACGACGATGTTCTGCGGGAGATAGTGGATGCCAACGCGGCGTTTGGCTGGGTGCCGCCCGACGCGTTGAAGCTCGCAGGCAAGCTCAAGTGGTTGCAGAACCCGGACGCCGGACCGTTCCACGGCTACTACTACCCTGAATTGATCGCTCATCCGGTCACCATTTCAAACCCGCGCGGCATCTACTTCGACCACATTTCTCACCACGTGATGATGTTCATGCTGGGCCTCTCCCGCGGACTCCCCTACTTTCACCGCGCTCAGATTGACGCCCGATGGGACAAGGAAGCCCGCAAGAGCGGCTACGTGAACCTGCCGGAGTCGACGGTCCTGATCCTTGGCGTGGGCGGTATCGGTGCTGAGACGGCGCGGCTGTGCAACGAGTTCGGAATGCGTGTGATCGGCATCGAGGCGAGGGTGGAGCGTGAGCTGCCCAATGTGGAGCTTCACGAACCGGACGAGTTGGATCGCTACCTGCCGGAAGCCGATTTCGTGGTCTCCACGGTGCCGCACACTCCAGAAACCGAGGGCATTTGGAACGCCGAGCGATTCAAGATTATGAAGAGCAGTGCCTACCTCATCAACATCGGCCGCGGCCGGACGATGAAGATAGACGAGCTGGCTGATGCGATCGAGTCGGGTGTTATCGCGGGCTGTGGACTTGATGTCTTCGAGGAAGAGCCGCTACCCGCTGACCACAAGCTGTGGCAGTTGGA
Organism: Dehalococcoidia bacterium UBA1151; assembly: GCA_002311865.1. Taxonomy (GTDB): domain Bacteria; phylum Chloroflexota; class Dehalococcoidia; order Lucifugimonadales; family Lucifugimonadaceae; genus UBA1151. The sequence continues at coordinate 161 of DBZV01000088.1, read as the reverse complement.
GAACGTGTTGCTGACGCCCCACGTAGCGGTCCGAGACGCAGAGAACTTGCCCGAACGCCGCTATCAGATCATCATCGAAAACGCCCGCCGCTTCCTGGCTGGCGAAGAGCTGATCAACATCGTAGACAAGGAGAAGTGGTACTAAACATCTGAGGTGGTCC
>DBZV01000213.1:6660-9840 GCA_002311865.1 Dehalococcoidia bacterium UBA1151 | reverse complement strand
TTAATTGCGCATGAGGCATTAGGAAGCCTGTTGTGCAATTTACAAGAGCAGATTTCGGCGGTTGGTCATCTGGAATGCTACCGATGAGGTTCTTCGGAGACTGGCGGATTCATATCGCTCGCTAGAGTCGCTCATCGAAGTATTAGCCTGATCGCAACGTAGAATTCGGTCCTCATAGGATCATTAACTGCCGGGACGAGTCACATTTGCGCGCTCGAGATTTAATTAGACCTTCAGAAGCCAACTGGCTGACCGTGATCTTGTTGATGTTTTCCGTGTCCATTGCCGGCGGCCAAGCTGCCAGCATTACACCGTTCCTGAACGAGATGGGCGATGATTTATCCGTCTCCGACGCGACGATGGGCCAACTTGGCACTGTGACCTTCGCTGGAGCGACCGTGGCAGCACTTCTCCTCGCGCCGTTCGTATCCCGATATCAGCTCCGGGCGATCCTCTGGATCTCGATTACGATCGTGGGAATCGCTTCGATCATAACCTCTACGATCGACGATTTTGCATTGATGCTTCCTGTTCGAATCATCGCCGGGCTCGCGGGAGGACCGGTATTTGCTGGATCGATTGCTGCGGTGGGCAGGGCTTGGCCAAATCCAGAGGTCCGACGCGTGCGCCAGGGCTTCGTTATTGGTGCGATGATGTCTGGACCGGGATTTTTTGCGCCAATCTTGAGACTAATCGGGTCCGACGGAAATTGGGAACGTGGGGTATTCTTTTTTGGCGTGATCTGCCTGGTCGTGGCAGCAGGCATATTCATCACTTTTCCAAAGCTCGCAGGCTCATCTGATGCGGAAGTGAGCCTGAAGGCACAACTCTCAGGAATGGCCGGAGTCTTTGTGATGCCAATCGTGGGCAGCGCACTGTTGATGAGAGTGGTTGCCAACACCCTCGTGATCGGAACGTTCGTCTTCACGGCGGGATTCTACGATCATGAATACCCGGGAGCCGACGAATGGATTGGACCTGCGTTTACCGCTTTAGCCCTAGGATTCATGATTTCAGCGTTCCTTTCCGCCAAAGTCACGAGGGCACTTGGTGGGCCTACCAATACGACTACGGTGGGGATACTTGGTATGATAATTTCCGTATCCGCATACGCATGGATTACGGTTTCACCGGAGCTCAGTACCGCGTTATTCTTGGTATTTGGAATGGTCGTTGGAACGTTCTTCAATGGCCTCGTGTCATTGATATACGAGTATTCAGGCAAGCAACAGTCCACTGCTATCTTCATGGATGGAGCGTTAGCGCCGATTGGCGGTGCGCTCGGCGGTGCGCTGGGGGGACTGGCGCTCGGCCTGGGCAGCGGTTACGACGGCTGGAAAGTCTTCGTGACAGTAGTCTCGGTCCTAATGCTAATTCCGTTGTTTGATCTAATGCGCAGGATCAGGGGTCAGGTGCATAAAGTAGCGCCGGAACCAACGATGTATGGAACGGACTAACCATTGCTGTAGGCACCGTGTACGTGCATCAATTAGCTGGTGACATGACAGAACCAGCGAAGTCAGGCAAGTACGGTGGGTTACCGCACTACCACAGCGCGCTCCAACGTGACCGCAAAAGGGTTAATTGCGCATGAGGCTTTAGGATCCCTTCTCGGAGCGCTGCGCAATTAAACGAACGGCTTCGCCTTTAATATCTCTCGTTGCGCCAGCACTTGCTTCAGCTGTGGGTTAGCTCCGGATTCACAGGGCATTCGGATACATGCCGTCGGCACCCGAGATCATCATGCTAGGGCTTGAAATCGCCACTATTCTTAGATCATAAGTGGTAGCGTCTCTGGAGCGGATCAGGACCAGTACGTCTCCTGCTTGGAGCCCCATGCTCCATCACCGGCGCGCCACACGGCTCCGTCCGGGTCCCATGGATGCGCCGCCAGCCATGCCTCATCCAGCACCACACCATGGCCCGGGGCGTCAGGCACCGGGAAGAAGCCATCGACCTGCTGAGCTGACGTGCCACATGTCGCCTCTGGGAACCACGGTGAAAGACCGCCCTCCTGAATCATGAAGTTTGGTGTGCAAGCGTCGAGTTGGATCGCTGCCGCAGTACATATCGGCCCATACGGGTTATGCGGCTGAAATCCAACGTAGTGCGCCTCAGCCATCGCAGCGATCTTCTTCAACTCCAGAATGCCGCCCGCCTGCACGACATCAGGTTGGATCATGGCCACGATCTGCCGTTGCAGCAGATCGGTGTACTCGAACTTGGTGAACAGCCTCTCTCCCGTGGCGATAGGTATATTCACGGCCTCCGCAACCCGCTGCAACGCATCCAAATTTTGCGGCGGGACCGGTTCCTCGTACACAAACGGCCTGTACTCCTCAACCGCCAGCCCAATACGAATCGCGGCCGCAGGCGCCAACCGACCGTGGACCTCAAGCAGCAGTTCAATGTCGTCGCCAACCGCTTCGCGCACGGCTTTCATCTTAGCGATCGCGTGGCGTTCGGCATCCTGGGCTATGAAGATGCCGGTGTGGTCAAACGGATCGCCCTTTAACGCCGTAAGGCCCTGTTCCACGAATCCCAAAGCCCGTTCGACTGCTTCCTCCGGAGTCGCTCCATCCCAGCGCCCATAAGTCCAGATTCTGTCGCGCATCTTCCCGCCGAGAAGCTGGTACACAGGCACCCCAAGTGCCTTGCCCTTTATGTCCCACAGTGCAATCTCGATTCCGCTGATCGCCGACATCTGAATCACTCCGCCGCGCACGTGGAAGTGGTGGTAGAGCCGCTGCCAGTGTTCCTCAATCCTGTGCGGATCCTTGCCAATGAGCAGTTCGCCGAATTCGTCGACCATGTTCGCAACCGAGAGTGGGCCGCACGTCGCTTCGCCCCACCCGGTAATGCCTTCGTCAGTCTCGATCTTCACGAAGACGTAATTTCGTGTGACGCCGAACGCGCCCGGCGACGATGCAGGAATCGCTTCGACTGATGTGATCTTCATTCTGTGGCCCTTTTGGTTTGCAACGCCAGACTCCTCATCCGTCCCCAGCCCGCCGCGTAATCGGTCCGCCCTCACAGCCAAACGGCGCATCAGTCCAAGAAATGATCTCCCATTCGTTACTGTCCAGGCTCCGTAGGGTAGTGCTGGGCATCATAGGCGAACTTGGGTAAATGTGTGCAGGTTAGCGCACTACCACCGCCCTCTCCAACGTCATTCCAAAA
>DBZV01000213.1:3204-6457 GCA_002311865.1 Dehalococcoidia bacterium UBA1151 | reverse complement strand
ACCCACCTGATCTGGTCTACTGCGGGCATTAGGAGAAGCCATGGCTGGAGACGCAAGTAAGCCAATTTCGGAACTGGCACATGAAACGCTGTTCGTGCCACTCGATCACCCTCTTGGCCGCCAAATCAATGTGAGAGGTGGTGGTGGAAAGACGACGCTAGCTAAAGCTATTGCGCAAAAGAAGACTCTGTCATTCATTGAATTGGATGCTATTCAATGGCTCCCAAACTGGGAGGAACGTGATCGTGCTGATTTCGGCGACAAAACGAGTCAGGCCATTCAAGATGCCGACGGGGCTTGGGTAGTTGATGGGAACTACTCTGGATACATTGGAGATCTGGTGGTTACGGAAGCCGACATGATCGTCTGGCTCAATCTTCCTTGGCGGGTGATGTTCTGGAGAGTGGTCAAGAGATCCATCGTCCGCGCATGGGATAAGAGGAAGATTTGTGGTGACAATACCGAGTCTTGGCGCAAGTTGTTTAGCCGTGATTCTCTCTGGTGGTGGTACATCGCTAATCGCAAGCGTCTCATCTCTCGCGGCACACGATTCCTGCCACTAATATCTGTTGGAATTCCGGTGATAGAGATCACAACTACAAGAGAGTTGGATCGGTTCTATGAGATTCACAACTTAGATCGCTGACTCGGTCAGTCACTACGCCTTCAATATCTCCCGCTGGGCCAGCACACGCTCCAGCAGTGGCTTCATGCCGGTGTCAGTGGCGATGGCGATGGCTTCATCTCGAATCAGATCAGTCAGTTGAAGCGTGCTCCACTTCTTCGATGAACTCAAGAATCTGCGAGATCAGTTCGTCCGCATGCGATATGGGCGTAGACATGCGATCTTCACTCTCAATCTCCACGTACCGGCAGTTCGGAAGAGCTCGTGCCGTGCGGCGCATCAGATCGATCCACGCATCGTTTGATCCCACGTAAAAGAACACTGGCCGGTTGAACGACTCTGGAACGAGGCCAGGGGCCTTCTCGTCGTAGTCAAGTGAAAGTAAGTTCGCATTCCTCACAGCAGCGCGTTCTTCGGGATCCGGGTAACGCCGGGCGACCCTTGCCTAATACGCGTCGTCATTATTCAGGATTGCCTGACGAATTGGCGAGACATCTGCCGGAAACACGGCGCCCGCAACGACAACGACCACTAGGCCCATCTGCCATGCAGGCACTGAGGAGGGGACGATCACGGCCGTTGAACGACTCGATGAATGCATTGTCAGTTGGCTTCCGGGCAAAGCTGGGTTTCCGGGTGCAGATCCGGGATGCTAGCTCACCCGTGACCTGAGCTCTGACAGAATCACCGCTCCTGTGGGCTATGTGTAAAAACTAGGTCATGGCCGATTCGTTTGTTGCATCAGCACCAGGGAGCTCTACCCCATCGCGGTTATCTTGCTGCCATTGTCTGAGTTTTTGTGTCAGGTCACTCACGCGATTGGCATGAGCAGGATCGTCGTAGAGATTCGACATCTCGTTCGGATCAGAATTGAGGTTGAACATTTCGCATTGGTCATGCGCACTGAGATTCAGTTTCCAGCGATCGGCTGTGATGACGGTCCGCCACGGTGTCTGCATCTGGGGATTGACCTCTGCTTCTCCTGGAAGAGGGTGGCCATCGCCAAGATTCCACTGAACAAAAACATCGTCGTTCTCTAGCGATTCGTCTCCGCGCAATACCGGCGTCAGATCTCGACCCGGCATGTTCTCCGGCACCGGTTGCCCCATAAGGGAAAGCAACGTTGGTACCGTGTCGATGTGGCTGAAGTTGCCAGCGATATCCGTTTGATTCCCACTCAACCACGGCACTCGTACAACCATTGGAACCTTGATCGACTCCTCGTACATGACGGTTTTGCCAAGAATCCCGTGGTCACCCATCATTTCACCATGATCGCTGGTAAGCACCACAATGGTGTTGTCGACCTGACCACTCTCTTCCAGGGCAGCGAAGATTCTTTCAAGTGCTCGATCCACCAGGGTTACGTTGCCCCAGTACCGAGCCATGAGCTGTTTCCAGCCTGCCTCTGTGCTCATGTCGCAGCCGTAGTCTTCAGATTCCATATAGTACGCACCCATCGCACGAGTGAACCGAGCGCTCTTCCGATCCGGCCGCTTCATAAAGCTTTCACCAGTCGGCATCGAATCAGGGTCGTACATATCGTTGTAAGGACCGGTGTGAGGTGGGTGGGGCTCCAGGAATCCAACCATAAGCATCCATGGATCATTAACATCTTTATGCTCGGTAATGAATTCGACGCTCTTATCGCCAAGGAATGATGCTTTCGTCAGGTGATCATCGAGATCGGCCTCGAACGCTCGTGAGAAAACCTTTTGACCCATGGTCTCTGAATCAGGTGTAAACCCTTTTTCAATCAGAAAATCGTGGTATTCGCTCAGTTGAGTGAACTTTTTCGGCTCCGAGTAAAAGCTTCGATACGAATCTTCCGTTGCCACCCGATCGGTGAACCCGTGCTGTGAAAATATTTCGTCACCCAGGTGCCACTTGCCGTAGTAGCCACAGGTGTAGTCGTCTGACACGAGTTCGGCGATCGTCGGAATTTCTTCAGGAAGTGGAATATTGCAGGCCAGCAGTTCGCTTGTGTGCGGGTAAAGGCCGGTTAGCTGAGTCGCTCGGGACGGCGTGCAAACGGGCTGGGTTACGTACGCGTTTTCGAATACGAAACTTCCACTTGCAAGCGCGTTCATCGCAGGAGTATCTATCTGCGTATTACCGTAGCAACTCATCGTGTCAAATCGCTGCTGATCGGTCAGGATGTACAGAAGATTAGGGTTGTCGGGTTTCGGCAATTTCAATCCTTGTCACCAATAATGTGCTTGTGTCCGTATTCAAGTAGACCCGTCTTCACCAGGCAGTAAATTCAGATGTGAGATTGAGACGGCGATCCTCATCGTGGGTGACCTGTCCCCACGATTGTTCCCACTTATTATCTCGGCTCTCCGACCAACTATCGCCCTAGCATGATTGCGTCAGGCGATGGTGGCCGGTATCCGAGCGAGCCGTGCAACCGGATCGGCGAAAGTGGGATTACTATAAGGCCACAGCACGGACTGTTCTTGGAACGCCAATTTCAGCCGAGGATTGAAAGCGTCAATTCGCGACGCCCGGTCTCACGATCAAGACCCGCTCCAACGTCATCTCAATGCGCATAATTGCGCTGAGATCATTAGGATGACTTGATGGGGTGGAGCGCGCGTAATCGCTGTCACCGGCGATGGTTGCCTT
>DBZV01000213.1:2968-3112 GCA_002311865.1 Dehalococcoidia bacterium UBA1151 | reverse complement strand
GTTTGTGTGGGAGCCATCTGTTCTGTGCAGGTGTGGAGGTTCGCCGAATATGAAGGGTTCGGTGAGGAGGGATTCGTCTACTTCTACGCCGAGGCCGGGTTGGTCCAGAACTGTCACCTTGCCGGGTTCTACTTTTGGCTGGGT
>DBZV01000213.1:1834-2944 GCA_002311865.1 Dehalococcoidia bacterium UBA1151 | reverse complement strand
CTGATTTCCAGCCATGAGAAGTTGGGGATGGCCATAGCCATGTGGGATGTTGCGGCAACACAGATTGGGCCGAGGGGGTTGTGGGGCATTAGGTCTATGTAGTGGGCTTCTGCCCATCCGGCTACTTTCATGGCTTCTGTGAAGCCGCCGACGTTGCAGATATCCAGTCTTGCGAAGTTGGTTAGGCCGCGTTCGATGTAGGGCAGGAATTGCCACTTGCTGGCGAACTCTTCTCCGATGGCGAATGGGATGTTGGTCATCTTGCGGAGCTCGGCGTACGCCTCTGGCGTCTCGTCTCGAATTGGTTCTTCAACGAAGTCGAGTGTGTCGGGTCGGAGTTTGTTGCAGAAGGATGCTGCTTCGGCGACGGAGTAGCGGTGGTGGATGTCGATGCCGATTACTGGCTCCGGTCCGAGGGCTTCGCGGGCTGCGTTGAGGGCGGTGGCGGTCGCTGCGAGGGCTACCCGTGGCTCGAATAGTTGGTCTTCTGTGAAGTGCTGGTATTGGAGGCGAAAGGCTTTGAATCCAGAGTTCCAAAGCAGTTGGCCCATGGCGACGACTTCATCTGTGTTATTGCCACTGCCGGTTGCGAAGGTTGGGACCCACTCGCGTTGTTTGCCACCGAGCAGTTCGTAAACGGGTATGCCTAGCTTCTTGCCGACAATATCGTGGAGTGCGATATCGATCGCGGAGATGGCGGCGGTGAGTACCCGTCCGCCTTCGAAGTACTGGGATCGGTACATCTCCTGCCAGATTCGGCCTCGTTGCATGGGGTTTTTTCCGAGAAGGAATTCCCGGTAGTGTTGGACGGCGCCCTGAACTGCTAGTTCCCGGGCAACCAGGCCCGATTCGCCCCATCCGTAGATGCCTTCTTCGGTCTCGATTTTGACCAGCATCTGGTTGCGGGTACCGACCACAACGGGGAATGTTTTGATGTCCGAGATTTTCAATGTGGTATTCCCTTGAAGGGTGATTGGTGGTTGAGCGGAGAGGAGTTGTTAGCTCTCTAAGTCGCGACGCGTCCTCGCCTCGTCGGCTTGTTCAAGGAAACTGTCAATTGGTCGCTGTACACGCTCAGAAGGCATAGTACCGGGCATGATAAGCGAAGTT
>DBZV01000213.1:1206-1681 GCA_002311865.1 Dehalococcoidia bacterium UBA1151 | reverse complement strand
CCTTCGACTTTTTGAGAGCGGCTGACGGAGATCACGCCCGGGACGGTCATTAGTGAGGGGACATGTTCGGTGTCGTACACCTCGTTGAAGAGATCCACCTTCTCAGGTGTCACGTCCATGCTTGCGACGAAGTAGTAGCGGGTTTCAAACGGCATTTGTGACTCCTCAACCTGCTGGCTTATTGACCGGACAATATCACCGCAACGGAGGACGTGCCGATTCAGGCTCGAACGAGCGTTCTACGCCTTCGATAACTCCCGCTGCGCCACCGCAGACTCAAGCGACGGCCATCATCATGGGTGAAGTAGCGGTACCGTGACTCTCCGCGCCAACTCACTGACCTCTCGCCCGTTTGCACCCACCCACCTGATCTGGTCTACTGCCGGACAAGGGAGACCCCGTGGGTGGTGAGGCAGCGCTTCTAGACCAATTCAGAAATCTTGAGTCACCAGATCTGGGCGAGATAGTGGCAAGC
>DBZV01000213.1:0-1127 GCA_002311865.1 Dehalococcoidia bacterium UBA1151 | reverse complement strand
CAAACTTGAAGGTAACGCGCTCAACCTTCTTCCCCGACGAACCAGGGCGGCAGTGCTCTGGGATCATCAGCGTCTATCGCGTAGCGTTCGATTTCCTCATGGACCAACTCAATGCCCAGGCCCGGTCTGTCGCTGGGCCAGATTGAACCCTCCCGGATGTCGAACATTGGCGTGATGATCTTTTCGAACTCGGGGAACCACTCGGATACGCACTCCTGCCGATACAGGTTTGGCGTTGTCATGCAGGTCTGGAACCCCGCGGCGATACTCACTGGCCCCAGCGCGTCGTGTGGACTCAATCGAACGTAGTACGGCTCGGCAAGCGCCGCGATTCTCCTTAATTCACTGATGCCACCGCACCGGACGACGTCGGGCATCACGTAGTCGACCAGCCCCTCTTGCAAAATGGTGAGGTAGTCCCAGCGTGTGAAGTGCCGCTCGCCCACGCAGAGTGGCACGTTGGTGTTCTGCCGTACCTGCCTCAACGCGTCGTGATTCTCAACGTGGGTCGGCTCTTCGACCCAGACAAGGTCGACATGCTCCAGCGCGTTGCACATGGTGATTGCGCTGGCCACATCGAAACGCGCGTGGGCGTCCACCATCAATTCGTAGTCTTCACCCAGCGCCTCCCGAAGCGCTTCCATGGTCTCAACACCCTCAGCAATGGCTCGGTGCGATAGGCGTTCCACCTTGTCAGCTCCGCGAAATTCGCCGCCGGCATGGGCCTGCTTGGCGAACGGATCAATCTTCGTGGCCTGGAATCCTTCGTTTTCCATGCGAACGGCAGATGCGACGACCTCATCCAGCGTGCCTATCGCGGGGTGCGTGTAAAGCGGTACGTGAGTTCGAACCGGCCCGCCCAGCAACTGGTAGATTGGGACCCCCAGCACCTTGCCCTTGATGTCCCACAGGGCGATGTCAATGCCGCTTATGACCCGCGTTGTGATGCCCCTTCTGCCGATGAGCTTGGGCTGCCACATGTCGTCCCAGACCCTCTCCGTGTCGAAGGGGTCCTGGCCGATGGCGTACTGCTTCAGGTGCTCGAGGATCGTCCGGCCGATCTCCTCGGCGTCCTGGACCCCACCCGTGAGGCCGATGCCGGTCACGCCCTCGTCGGTCTCGACCTT
>DBZV01000074.1:7913-8083 GCA_002311865.1 Dehalococcoidia bacterium UBA1151 | reverse complement strand
CTTGAGTCCAGGCTGGTGTTTCACGCGTGCCAACTCGGTAAGCTCATACGCGGGCGTATCGTCGTTCGGATAGCGCCGAGTAGGCGATGTGGGCCGCCTCTCGATGACCACTTCTTCATCCCTCTCCAGTGGGGAGACGGTCATATCAACCCAGCGAACGTTTAGCACGG
>DBZV01000074.1:7289-7687 GCA_002311865.1 Dehalococcoidia bacterium UBA1151 | reverse complement strand
GCATCATCTGGTCTGCGCGGGTCTGCGACCAACTGGTCTGCCTGTTCGGCGTCGAGCCATCCGAAGTCCGACAATGATCTTCGGACCTCGCCCCCGTACGTTACAGCGATGATGACGCCCAGATGATCGGCGTCCCGGCTGGCAAAACTGTGTGGCACGAACGGAGTGATGTAGTTTGAGTCACCGGTATCGAGCTCCGCGCAGTGACGTTCTCCGTTTACCTGCCAGTAGAAATTAACCGGTCCAAGGAAAAAGGTGCCCTGGTGGAGAAGGTGACCATGGTTGTAGGCGACATCGGAGTTGGCTGGATCAGCATCGCCCACCACACGAAGCTCTTTGATCCACTCGGGCTTAAACGGCGCGGTGCGGCTCATGGCGGTGTCGCGATACTCGTAATA
>DBZV01000074.1:5145-7011 GCA_002311865.1 Dehalococcoidia bacterium UBA1151 | reverse complement strand
TTTGCGAATTTGCATTCATCGTAGCTATGCAACCTCCAGGAGGGTCGTGAGACGCTGTCGCTCGGCGATGTCCATCAAACGTCCAAAATCCTCTTCAGTATCCAGCTCGGCCCATCCCCTCTCTATCGCGGCACACTTGACCGTTCGACCACGATCGACCAGCTCCTGAACGAAATCCGTGATGTACGCATTGCTCCAGTGAGCACTTTGCTGAAACCGACTCGATGGCCCCAACTGGCCCTGCAGTCTAACGAACTCGGCGCAGAAATCTTCGGTCCCGGCGGCACTCATTCGCCAAAGGCCGAGAAATTCGCCGCAGGTCAACTCCCCACCCACATCGGGGTCGAGGTTCTTTCCTAAACGGACAACAGAGCCGTTCCTGTCGAAGTAAACGTTCTCGGCCTCGGACACGGTGTGCTGCGTTCGCCCTTCATAATAGGGCTGCCAATCTCGGTCCACGGCCAGAACTATGTCACCCGGAGTCTCAACCAGGCTGCGAAAGATCCACGGTTCAACCCAGATGTCAGAGTAGCTCGCTATTATCGGGCCAACCAGATTTTCGCTTGCCTTCATGAACGAATGCAAGATGTTGTTATTCGCAAAGTCGGCGTTGAGCACGTATTGCACATTCCGAACATCGACAGCACCAGCCTTGTAGCCGACTATGACTATTATTTGCGAGCAGCCGGCTAGGCGCAGGTTCTCGATGGTGTACTCGATGAGAGGTCGTCCCGCAATCGGGAGCAAGCACTTCGGACGCGACTCGGTTAGTCGGCCCATGCGCAACCCACGACCGGCGGCGATCACTACTCCCTTCATGGGGGTGACGGTTGAATCATGAGATGGCGTGGAGGATCCCGCGCGCCTCATCTATCGTGACCTGTTTAGGATTGTTGTCCGCTCGGTCGGCGTCGAGCCCCTCTTTTATGACTAGGTCGATCTCTGACTTGTTAAGACCCAGAGCGCGAAAATCCGTCGCCAGTCCGACATCGGCCATAAGTGAGCGAATGCGCTGTGCCGCATCGGCTGCATCCCGCGCTCCAAGCGCCGCAACCAGTGCCGGTAGCCTTGCTGCAAGCGCGTCCGCGTTCCACGGCAAGAATTCTGGCAGCGTAATAGAAACAGCCTGGCCGTGAGGTACTCCAAAACGCGCCGTCATCGGGTAAGAGAGCGAGTGACAGATAGTGGTATGCGTGTTGGAGAACGCGAGCCCGGAAAGCAAGCTGCCTTCAGACATAGCCGAACGCGCCTGGTCTCCTCTCTCAGAGAGGGCATCGGAGAAGGCAGCTCGGAGGTTGCCGGATATCTTTCTTATGGCTTCCAGGGCGTATATATCCGAGATAGGTTGCGAATTCCTCGACCAATAGGCTTCCACCGCCTGAGTCAAAGCGTCCATTCCCGTAAGAGCCGTCTGCTCCGGAGACAGCGATTTAGTCAAAGTAGGGTCAACGATAGCTGTCTTGGCGAACATCCACCCATGCTCTAACGAATGTTTGTGACCGTGCTCCATATCCCAGATCGTCGCCCAGGGTGTCACCTCGCTTCCTGTACCGGACGTAGTTGGAATGGCCACAAAGGGAGCCCCTGGCCTCTCCAGTTTGGCGCGCCCCGTCAAGTAGTCGCGGACCGGGTCGGGGTTGGCCTGCAAGACGGCGGCACTCTTGGCGACATCCAGGGCGCTGCCGCCACCTATACCGACGACGACGGCACAGCCGCTATCCCTGTATAAGGTCACAGCCTCATCCACAACGTCTGGCGTGGGGTAGGGTGTAACAGGGCTGAACACGACCGTCCGGTCTTCCCCAAGGAGCTCTAGTATCCGGTCCAAAACACCCAGGCGGTGCATTGCCCCCGTGCTGACGACCA
>DBZV01000074.1:4054-5039 GCA_002311865.1 Dehalococcoidia bacterium UBA1151 | reverse complement strand
TCATTGGCCGTCAGGGGCCCTGAGTGCCAGAATGCGGTCGCGGAACCTGTCCCGGATCTCCTCGGGAGTGTGGGAAACCCTCGATATCCCGACGACGGGAGCGATCCCCACTTTCACCACGATCAAGTGCGGACCGGGTTCGCGGCCGCGTGCCAGCAGCGCCTCATTCAGTGTGTGGCCGTCCTCTGCCTGTTGGACGGTTGAATACCCAGAAGCCTTTCCGATACTGGCCAGCGACACCTTTGAGCTTATCGACGGCTGCGAACCGGTCGTCTCGTAAGCCTCGTTATCCAGAATCACGTGAACAAGGTTCCGTGGGACCTCGGCGCCGATCAGAGGCAGCGTACCCAGACTCATCATTGCGCTGCCATCGCCTTCCAGCACGAAAACCGGCCGTTGCGGTTGCAGCAGCGCCAGGCCCAGTGCCAGAGACGAAGCGAGACCCATGGACCCTATCATGTAGAAATTACCCTGCCGGTCGTTGCTGGCGAAGACCTCACGGGAAATCATTCCCGTGGTGCTGACGAGGAGGTCCCTCTCTCCGACGTGGCCCAGGACCCTCTCAATCGCCTCGTAGCGGTCGATCAAACCAGAGTTCCCGCCCGTACAAGCAGTGCCCCAGGCACCGACTGCTTCTCCATCCTGGCCGTTAGCTGGTCGAGAGATGATTCGAGCCCCTTCGATCCCAGCAGCTCATAGGGCATGTCGAGCATGTCTAATATCTCGGGAGTCTTGACACCCATGATCCAATGTTCCGGCGCATCGTTTGGCGGTCCACCATACCCGCGCCAGCCGACTATCAGGAGCACCGGAATCTTGTAGATCAAGCTGAACGAGGTCAGCGGGTTCACAATATTCCCTATTCCCGAGTTCTGCATGATCACGGCGCCCTTTCGCCCCGTGAAATATGCGGCGCTCGCTACCCCCAGGGCGACGTCTTCCCTTACGGCGGGGACGTACGTTATGTCGGGGTCTTTCACCATCA
>DBZV01000074.1:0-4039 GCA_002311865.1 Dehalococcoidia bacterium UBA1151 | reverse complement strand
GTCGAATCCGGAACGCCCGCGAAGAAGGTGTAGCCGCGCCGTTTGAGTACGTCCCAGAAGTGTTCGGGCCTAATGCGTTCAGGATTGGGCGACAACGGCGCTAGTTCCTTTGTGCCAGTGCGGCCATCTCCGCCTCTGCGATCTCAAGGTCTTGACGAGTGTGAATCTCCCGCCATCCCTTGGACACCTCTAGCCCATGGACCGGAAAGCCCCTGTCTATCAATTCCTGGAACAGATCTGTCATCTTCGCCAGGCTGAACGAGGTAGCCTCATGGAATGACGAGCCGGATCTGGTCATGCAATCGTCGTAGGTGTCCTGGAGTATCTTCGCTCCCTGCTCGGACAGGAAGGCGATTCCGATGAATTCATAGTCTGCTGTGTCAAGCTCGATTGTCTTGCCTATTCGCGCCAGTTCAGTCACCGGCTCGGGACTGAGGCTGCGGAACTGTGTCTGGAAGCTCTTCTTGCTTACTACCAGGTCCAGTCGTTTGTCCACGTCATGCCTGTGGTATGTGTATGAGTTGTCAATAGCCAGGACAATATCCTTGTCCGTGCGAACGAGCTGCCCCAGGATCTCCTGATCGAATAGAAGGTCAGAGAATACGAGAACAAACCCCTGGGCCATGTATGTTCGAGCCTTCATCAGGGAATCTACTGACTGAGTTTGGGCGTAACTGGGATTGTCACACAAGACCAGGTTCGCTTCCTCGCTATAGGCGTCGAACTGTGCGCCCTCATGGCCACGGACGACGACCACGTCCTTCAGACCGGCTTTCCGTATTGACTCGAGCTGATGGTGGAGGATCGGCCGTCCGGCGACGTCTATTAGTGACTTCGGTTGCTCCGGGAAGATTGGGTCTCGTCCGGCGGCGGGTATGATTACTGGCAGACGCAGCATCGCATTGCGTTGCCGGTCCTTGGCAGCGAGCGTGTCGAATCCGACCTCTGAGAATATCTCCTTGACCGGTGAGCAGATGCTATCCGCCTGGAAGCTGCTTCCAGATTCGAGTATCAGTTGGGCTACTTTTCTCATCGCCATGTGGGAGGCGCGCAGAAGGTGGTTGGCGTGAATGATAATGTCGAAGCCCAGCTCCACGAGCGCCTCGTCTGGGTGGTGATTATAGGTCGTAGGCACACTGACCAGTAACGGGCGTCTACCCAGCCTGTCACACAGCGGTCTATACGCCTGGGCGAATTCAAACAGCTCATCGGGCTCCCGCCGGCCCGAGTGGATCATTATGCCGTCGACACCGGCCTGTATGTACAGCTCGGCCCGTCGCATGGCGTCTTGCAGTCCAGTCCCTGCGATAAGGCTCTCAATCCTGGCGATTATCATGAAGTCGTCGGTGACCGTCGCGCTCTTGCCCGCCTGAATCTTTTCAGCAAAAATCACGGGGTCTTCGAGCTCCTGTGAAGCAGAAGCGTCGAGGCTGTTGCGCTTCGGGAAGACCTTGTCCTCGATGATCACCGCCGACGCTCCCAGGCGTTCCAGGCGAATTACCAGGTCGTCGAACTGAGATGTCTCGCCGCCCGTGTCGCCATCTACGATCACGGGTTTGGTCGTCACGTGGATGATTTCGTCGATGGTGTGAAGGCGGGACTCAGGGCCGACTATGGAGGCATCGGGCAGCCCCTTCGTGCCTGAGTCTGTGAGACTACTCTCCCACAGGCCGTCGTATTCCTTGGTCGCCCCGTCGATCTCGGCTCTGGCGGTCTCGCCGACGATCGCGCTGAGTCCGCTGTGGGCCTCGATTATCACCGCATACCCCTGGGTTGCAATTATTCGTCTCAGGGAGCTGATACGCTCGCCGGGTGTTACTCGATTGCTAATCGGCATAAGTTTCGAACTCCTCTGGGTCTGCCAGTAGCGAGTCGCCGCGTCCACCGGTCCAATGCTCGGCATGAGCCGCCTCTGGCATGACGAGTCAACATTCTGCGTCTACCAGGCGCGGTATTGCGTCGGTCATTCGGAAATCTGGGGGCGAAGATGCCACGTGCCTGTTCTTGCTGCCGATTACACGGTCCGGGCCACTTTGCCTGGCCCACTGCTTGCCGTTTCGAGCGGGTCCGGCAATCGGCGTTGAAGTGGAAATCAGTCGGAGTCTCATCGAGTAGAGCGTGGGGAACTCGTCGGACCGGCGCCATGTAGATGGCTCTTTAATGCCCACAATTCAACTAAATCGATTCCACATAGCTCACTCATCGCCTCCGTGTCTTCCATGCATAACTCGATCAGATGTCTTTTGGACTCGGCACTCATTGGAACGAAGTCTGCCAGATCATATCTGCCAGGATTAGCGAGCGTTTGCGTATCGTGCAGAGGAATGTCCCGCGTTACCCCGAGAAAGGCAAAAACCTTGTTCATCCAATGTCTCGTGTCTTCCACCATCAGCTCCATTGGATAGATGAAGAACTGCTCTGGAGGGAACAGATCGAGGTAGGGTACAAGCAAAGAGTATATGAGGGTCTTTTGCACGTGAGGTTGCTCGATTCCCATGTCCTCGTTTATATCGAATGTCGTCTGGGTTCTCCCGTTTCGCATTTCTGCGTGCATACGGGCGCCGTATTGGGAGAAAGTCCTGTCTACGGGATTCCTGACTGACAACAGAAATTTCATGTCCTTGTTGTATGAGAAGTACATCTTCGCCACCTTATCGCGGTGGTAAGGTTGCATATTTCTCATTCCGAGAACAATTTGTTCTCCCTGTAACTCATCCATGGGGCAATTGAATTTCATGCGCCCGAACATTCTTCGTTTGACGGTTTCTCGCTTGTGTAGAAACTCTTTCTGCGACACGGGGCAAAAATAGACATGAGGGTGTTGTGAGCAAAGCCTTCGGAGCCACGTCGACCCGGATCGGTCAGCCCCGATCACCATGGCGTCGACTTTTCGTTCGTTCTTCACGTTACTCTCACACTTCCGCCCAAATGCCCTGTACTTTCTTCATGGTCCACTGGGGTGGACCATAGCGTTTCAGCGGCCCCAGCCCCGCAGCTTAGGTCAGCCTCCGGGTGGCATCGGACAGCGACTCCCAGCTGTCGCTGCGGAAAAGGTGTCCGAGATATCGGCAATCGCTGGATCACTGTTTGACCACGTAGTACAGCGCCTTCTCCCCTTCCCAGTATCTGCCGTGCGGTTCCGAGTCGATGTCATGACTAACGCCCGCGAACCTGGGGCTGGGTGGGGCCATCATGCGGTTGTCGAAGATAGGTGACTTCACGATAGTCCCACCATGGCTCTTAAAGAACTCGTCAATGGCCCGCGTCGCTCCTGCCCACGTCGGGTCGCAGTATTCGTCGAAGGTTATGACCCCCCCCCGTTGACTCTGGGATACAAGATCTCAAGGGCTTCTTCATACGACTCGTAGAGATCCACGTCCAAGTGCAGCAGGGCGATACCTGGACCATCGTAGCTGTGAAGCGTGTCGGAGAAGTATCCTGCTACCAAGGTGATCCGCTCGTCAATAAACTTCTGGGGCACACCGCCCCTCAGTAGGTGGTCCACCACCTGGTCCTTGCTGGTAGCAAGGGCACCCTCCACCAGACGACGGTTATCGTAGCTGCCGTCGTCCCACGTTGACGGCGCAGGCAGCCCATGGAAGGTATCGAAGCCATACACGTGCCGTTTTCGCTCGCCCAGACTCGAAAGCACCAGCAGCTCTAGGAAAGTCGTCGCCCTTCCTACGCCGCACTCAACGACGTCACCATCGACATCGACTACCGTTTCTAAAAGCTGATGAAAGTGCACGAGCCGGCGGATCGATTGAGCGGAAGCCTGAACGCGGCGGCCTGCCTGCAGTGGGGCCCGACTGATATGTAATCCCAGCGTCCGCCTCAGGAATCCACGCGCCAGTCTTTTGATCATTTCATCCCTCTAATCTGTTGGGCAGTATCAAGAATTCGAGGAAAGCTACCACATTGCCCCGCTGAATTCCACGCCGATCTTCGAGCATGCCGGTACCTGAGATCGGCTGTCTGAGTGTACTGAATCCACGGGCCCGCCAAACTTCTCCAGCTCAACTCGCCATCTTGGATGCCG
>DBZV01000142.1:8322-9434 GCA_002311865.1 Dehalococcoidia bacterium UBA1151 | reverse complement strand
AATATTGTCCGGCGACGTCACGTCCACCATCACGTCCGTATCCACCTCATGCCACTGCGGCACCTGCGTCGTGATCTTCGCCGACACCGTCGCAAAATCGCCTGCCACAAACCGCAGCGCATCGATCGCATGGCCCGCCGAAATCGTCAGCGTGTTCGCGCCCATCTCAACCTCACGCTGCCACGTCCGACCGGAGTCGCGCGTCAGCACACCGCCACCAATCTGCCGCAGCGAACACGACAGCACCTCACCCACATACCCCGCCTCAACCAGCTCCTTCATATGCAACACCGCCGGATTCACACGAGACTGCAAACCCACAATCGTCCGCACACCCTTGTCCCTCGCCATCGCCGCGAGCTCCCTCGCCTCCTCCGTCGTCCGCCCCAGCGGCCACTCCGTGAACACATGCTTGCCCGCGTTGATCGCATCGCGCGTAATGTCGAAGTGCTTCGGAACCCGCAACACCACCGCAACAGCGTCAATCTCCGGGTGCTCCAGCATCTTGCGATAATCGTCAAACGCCATCCGGGCGCCGTACTGCCGCGCCGACTCCTCAGCAGTTGTCATGCGCGTCGTACACGCCGCCGTCAGCTCCCACCCCACGGCCGCAGGAACGGAAGGGAGGTGCGCCCGATGCGCCCATCCAACAGTAGGGCTCGCGCCAATAATTCCAAGGCGTATCCGGTCCGGCATGATGTACCTGCTCTCGTGAAATAAAAGCTCGATTGACGTGCGAGACGGCTACTGTACCTCAAACGTGCTCCGAACTTGAATTCGCACTCTGCCGTATCATGCCGCCACTGCTATCAACGCACCACAACTCGTGACGAGCGATCGGAGGCAACAATGCTGGACATCACAATCTCAGGCGGCACCGTCGTCACCCCATCCGGCACCCGCACCATGGACGTCCACGTCCTCGGCGAATCCATCGCAGCCGTGACGCTCCCCGATGCCGAGGGTTTCGAAGCCAACCAGACCATCGACGCCACCGGTATGATCGTCGTCCCCGGCGGTATTGAGCCACACGCCCACATCGGCGGCCCACGCCAGCCTGAGCGATCAGGCGCAGAACCCGTCTCAAAGGCCGCGATCTTCGGCGGCACAAC
>DBZV01000142.1:204-8258 GCA_002311865.1 Dehalococcoidia bacterium UBA1151 | reverse complement strand
ACCGTCCTGGACTTCGCCACACAGGTCCCCGGCCACGATCTCCTCCACGCGGTCGACGAGGCTGCAGACCGCTGGAAAGGCGTTGGTTACACCGACTACGCCTACCATCCAATCTTCGAAAACCGCGCCTCGGAAACAGCCATCGCCCAGATCCCGGAACTGGTCCAGTCCGGCATCCCAAGCTTCAAAATCTTCACCACCAGCATCCGCCCACCCAGCCCGCAGATGGAAGATCGCCACACCGACTTCGGTCGGCTCGGCAAAATCATGGAAAACGTAGCCGAAACCGGCGGCATGCTCCTCGTCCACTCCGAAGACGACGAGATGGTCCACTATAACTACGAGCGCGCCCTCGCCGACGAAAAGATGGAATGGTGGCGCATGAACGAGATTCACACGCGCGAATCTGAAGACGTCTCGTTCCGCCGCGTCACCCGCCTTGCAGAGTTGAAATCGTGCCCAATCTACTTCGTCCATGTCAGCGCTATCGAAGGCATCCAGGAGATCGCCCGAGCACGCTCGCAAGGCCAGCCCGTCTACGGCGAAACGCTCCACAACTACGCCAGCTTTAGCGCCGCCAATTACCGGGAGGAGGACGGCATGAAGTACCACACCTACCCCTCTCTTAAGGAAGAGGCAGACGGCCAGGCGCTGTGGGCAGCCCTCGTCGACGGCGACCTCTCAACCGTCGCAACCGACCTCGTATCAACCACCTGGGAAGAGAAGATCCGCTTCAAGACCGTCGCCGACGTAACCGGCGGCCACAACGGCATCGAAACCCGGGTTGGCATCGCCTACACAGAAGGCGTCGCAAACCGGGGCATGTCGCTTGAGCGATTCGTAGAGATCACCTCATCCAACGCCGCCCGCATCTTCGGCATGTACCCAAAGAAAGGCGCCATCGCCCCTGGCAGCAACGCCGACATCACCATCATCGATCCGACCATCAACCGCAAACTAACCCTCGCTGACCTCCACCTAGAGGACTACAGCATCTGGGAAGGGTTCGACATAGCAGGCTGGCCCACCACCACTATCCTCCGCGGCGAAATCGCAGTGCAAAACAACCAGATCCAAACCACCCCCGGCCACGGCCAATTCCTAAAACGCTCAATATCCAGCCACGTCACCTCAACACCCATCTGATAGGAGCAGGTTTCAAACCTGCCCCCGGCCCCCACAGGGCCGTTTTGTGCATGTATCCCCAATCGCGACAACCTGACTGAGCGGTTATGACACCCGCCAGAGTTCACACTCCAAATATCCTTGACTAAAGTCAAATATATGATCGACGAACAGATAAACGCAATCCGCAGCTTCAACCGCGCGGTGGTAGAACGAATCGGCGCTTCAAACGACTCGTACCTCTCCTGGGGCCGTTCACTTGGCGCATCGCGTGTCCTTTGGGAGATCACAACCTGGCACCGACATCCGCACGCTTCGCTCCAAACTCAACCTTGACCCCGGCTACCTCAGTCGACTACTCCGCCCCCTCCAGCGCGACGAGCTGATCGAAGTTACGCCCGATGAGGCAGACAGCCGGGCACGCGCGGTACGCCTCACCTGCGCCGGAATCGAAGAACGTACCCTGCTCGATAAGTGCAGCGATGAGCTGGCATCTTCTCACGGCTGGCATGGACCAGAGCGCGATCGGGGATCCAGCGAGCGAAGACGCCCAGTTTTGCTTAAGCCGATACTTCCAGGAACTCAACACGCGGTTTGAAACTGGTTTCGATGTGACTCAGAGCATTTCAGCCAACATTGAAGAGTTCACGGAGCCTGCCGGTCTGTTTCTCGTCGCTCGGCTTCGGAGTGACTCCATTGGGTGCGGAGCTCTCAAGTTTCACCACGACCAAACTGCTGAGATCAAGAGAATATGGGTCGCGGACTCCACCCGCGGACTCAGTCTGGGTCGGCGACTCCTCAGTGAACTCGAACAGCACGCCGCAGATTGGAGAACCACCGTGCTCCGACTGGAGACGAACCAATCACCGAGCGAAGCAATAAACCTCTACCGGAGTGCCGGTTACTCCGAGGTTGAAGCGTTCAACGACGAGCCCCACGCCCACCACTGGTTCGAGAAAATACTAAAAACTCAAGCCCCCTCTCCCGATCCACGCCTCTCATGATTCAGGTACCAACAACCGGATATCCGACGCACCCGCGGCCCCAGCGCCCGCGCTAATTGCCCGTGGAGGAGGCCTCCGCAAACGCCGCAACAATCTCCTCATTCGACCGCCTCAGCAGCGTCGTATTCACGTGCAGCAACGGCCTCGCCCAGTCCGGGTTCGGCCACGGCAGCACTATCTCGAACTCAAGCTGCTTCTCAACAAGCGCATCCATGTCGATCGCATCATCAAGCACCAACTCGAAAATATTCGACCCGTGCTCAAACGCTCGCACCTCAATGCCCGGCAACTCGCCAAGCAACAAAAAAAGCGCCTTCGCCTTCGCAAAGGCCTTACCATATTGAGCCTCAAACCCGTCTATACGGTCCAGCGAAAGCGCCGCCGGCAGATAAGCCGACGACAGCCCTCCGCCAAACATCCGCCGATCATGAAACATCGTATCGATGAACTCGTGTGTCCCCGCCACAATCCCGCCAAACGGCGAACCAAAGTACTTATACATCGAGACGTAAACGCTATCGAACAGCGCCGCATACTCACGCACGCCCACACCAGTCGCAGCCGACATCATGTACAACCGCGCGCCATCCAGATGCGACGGAATCCCCTCCTCGCGGCACTGCTCAACAATCGTCCGCATCTCGTCCCATGGAACGATCTGGCCTGCCTGCCGCCGCACCGGACTCTCAATCGAAACCGCCCCAACGGGATTCATCACGCGCCCGCTGACAGCCTGTTCCAGCGCCGTCCGCAACTCATCCGCTGTGAAGTACGGCCGACCATGCGCCAGTGGCACAGCATTCAGCCCGCTCAGCTTCGTCAGCCCATCACCCTCATCGTGATAAATATGGCTTTGCTCCTGCAAAACCACGCGCGATCGCGTCCCCGCATGGCGCCGCAACGCGAGATGATTCGCCAGCGTTCCCGTCGGCATCCAGACCGCCGCTTCCTTGCCAAGGTCCGCAGCAACCCGACTCTCAAGCGCCGCCACACTACCACCCTGCGAGTAGCTATCCTGCTCAAGCCTGCCCGCCGCCAACAACTCCCCGAGCCGCCTCACAATCGATTCCGGCGTTTGCGGCTCGCCATCACCAGAAAACACCACCGCACCGGGCCTGAACTTAGGCTCTACCTGCTGAGTAGAAGCATCCGATTTCTCAAGCTGCCTAACCATTAGACGTCACCTCTCCCAATCGACCGTTGCTGGATGCGAAATCTGGCCTTGACGGTCCTACCCGGTGCGTACAGTGCCTGAGTTGTAAAACTGCTGAATATCCGTCTCAGAGAATCCAGCCTCGGCAAGAACCTCGCGCGTATGTTCACCAAGCCCCGGCGATATCCTCACAGCCTCCGTCGGCGTCTCAGACCACCTCGAAAGCGGCCCCGCCGCCAGCACCCGGCCGCCAATCGGATGCTGCTGCTCAATGATCATGCCCGTCGCCCGCGCCTGCTCGTGATCCACCATCTCCTCCACGTAAAGCATCGGCCCCGCCGGAACCCCGCCTGCATCAAAAATAGTCAACCACTCCTCCGCCATCTTCGTCAGCATTATCTGCTCAACCTCGTACGCCAGCTCCTCTGCAAAACGCAACGCCTCTTCCGAGCTCTGCACCCAC
The DNA here is from genome assembly GCA_002311865.1 of Dehalococcoidia bacterium UBA1151. Lineage (GTDB taxonomy): Bacteria > Chloroflexota > Dehalococcoidia > Lucifugimonadales > Lucifugimonadaceae > UBA1151. Next base: position 4,513 of record DBZV01000142.1, on the reverse strand, counting down.
CCCTCATCAAACCGGATATCGTGCACGCCAATGCAATCGGCCGCCTTCTTGCGAAGCGGCTCACTTAGACAGCCCAACGTGATCGCCAGATCGGCAGTCTGGTACGACCGATAGTAGATATACGAGGCGTACGGCCGCTGCCGTCGCTCCCGGTAGATCGCATCGATCTCCGCGTGCGTCAACCCGGACTCCCTCAACAACGGCAGCTCATTTCGCACGAAATCGAACGCCGGCGCTGGCGCATTCTCCACGTCCGTCATGCCAAGCCCCTGGATCGTCAGCGCATTCGCAAATAGCGATGTCTCAATCTTCTGACCCTGACCTGTTCGCTCACGGTGGAACAATGCCGCACACACCGACTGCACCACCGAGTACCCCGTCGCATAATCCACCATCGGCATGGCTGTCACATAGCGCGGCACACCCACATTCAGACGATGCTCGCCCACCTGGTACCCATCCAGAATCCCCTCGCTGGCCATCACGCCCGTAAGCCCTTGCATCACCAGGTCGTAGCCCGGGTTGTTGGCGTACGAGCCTTCCCGCCCAAACGCCGTAATCTCACTATAAATGAGGTTGGGCTTGATGCCTTTCAGGGTGTCGTAACCAATGCCCAGAGCATCCAGCACATCCACCCGGTTGTTCACAGTCACCACATCCGCAGACTTAACCAGCCTGTGGATGATGGCGCGACCCTCGACAGATCTTAGGTCCAGGCAGATCGACCGCTTGCCACGATTGACCGCAATAAAACCTTTGCTGTCGGTCTTACCAATCGGCGCGGTTCCTTGCCGCCACACATCGCCCCACGGAGGCTCAACCTTGATCACCTCAGCGCCAAGGTCAGAGAGCAGAACGCCGCTGATCGGCCCAGCGATGATCTGTGAAAACTCCACGATCCGTATGCCCTGCAGCGGACCAGTCATCCAAACACCTGCCTGAAATTCCTTCCGAATATCGCAACCCTAGCCTCAACCTGGCGTGATCAGAGTCGCCCCGCACAGTAGTCCATCTGGCACCGAATTGCGACCACAGCGACGGCCTCATACGCGATCCGCAACATCACAAACGCGCACACCCATGACCTCCGCAACTCCTGCGAAGGCCAGGGCCCAGGTACGCACAATCTCATGCTCGCATCGCGCAACATATACGATCAACGACCTACTCACGTGGGGTGCCCCTGGTGTGTACCCGGATTTCGGCTCCATCGCCCATTTGCTATAAATCGAAATCAGAACACCGCAATCGGATTTGCGGGCGACCCCGTCCCGCCCAGCACCCGCAGTGGATTCACCGTCAGCATGAACTCGTACCGACCCTCATCCGCACACACATCTGCCAGTGGCTCANNCCGCATCCATCATGTCCCACACCAACAGCGACATCTCGTTGTCACGAATAAACGGCAGGCACGACGCATGCAAACCCGGCCGCTCTTCCCCACGCGTCCACACCCCACCATTCGCCTCTGCAAACTTCTCGCGACCGCTGTACACGCACACCGCATCACCCGGCTCAAGCGTCACGCCCTGCGCCTCCGCGATCTCCTCCAGCTCCCACCCGTGAACCGGCGTATCCAGCGTCACATACTCGCCACCCCGATGCTTCACCACATCTAGGAGCACCCCGCGCGTCAGGATTCCGTCCGACCACTCATCCACCGTCCCATACCGCACGCCGTCGAACTGAACGTTTTCGTCGGGATCACGACCATCCCAGCCGCCGTTCTCATCCCACACATGGCACAGCGCATCGATGTGCGTAGTCGACGTACCGTGAAACGCCACCCCAATGTACTCCGTAGCAGCACCACCACCCGGCGGCCGATCGCCCTTCATCAAAAACTGCACCGCCGGCCGCGGATTCTCCGCCGAGGGCACCACCGGAAACGGCCGACTCAGCGAAACTGTCCGCCCACTCTTCACCAGAGAAACAGCCTTGAGGCGCTTCGCATCATCAATCAGATTCATCGCCCCCGCGCCACCCCGATCACCCCAGCGACCCCAGTTGCGCCGATCCCTCAAATACCCATCAACATCCGCCCGAGTAGGCACAGCACGATCCCTCATCCAACACCCTCCTCAATCAGGTTCGCCAACGATGACACCGTCGGCTTTTTGTTGCCCTGCGGCCAGTACTCACTTTGTGTACCCTCTCCCATTCCGGGAGAGGGTTAGGGCTGTTCCTCTCCCGCCGCCTTCCGACCAGTACCATCTGCGGTGTCAGCTTTACTGCCGACCCCACATCTCGACGGCATGCCCATCTGGATCCGAAAAATAAAGATGCAGCGAGCCATCCGCATGGGGCATCGGCCCAATAACCTCGTGTCCCGCAGCTTTCAGGCGTTCTGCCAGTGGCTCCACATCATCCTGAGCCACGCCAAACACAGGATGCACCTGCCCAATCTGATCACCAAAGTAGTGACCGTACGGCCCTTCCCAGTAAGTGCTATTCCAGTAGCCCGGCTCCCACAGGCCCATGTACTGAGAATCCCCAATTGCCAGCGCCCTCGAACCCTTGCCCGGCCCGCCATCGAACGGCGCATACTCGAAACCGACCACATCCACATAGAAATCCGCAGACCGCTGCGGATCCGCCACAACTACTCCCAGCTCGAAAATCCCATAAGTCTTCATCTTCGCCACTCCACTCCACACATGTTCATCTGGGCCGGAAGTATAGACCCACGCCGCATCGACACAGGTACTTCGCGGAATACGCACACACCCCATTCATCGTCCTGAGGAGGGAGGCTCCGCGACCGACGTCGGGACCTCATCCCCTTCGGCGTGCGATCATTCACCGACGCAAACGCGTTCGAGCCAGTACCGTAGCGGCACGTTGCAACGTGCCCTCCCCCGCAAATCACGACAAAACGAGATACGCGACCCAAATGCCCACCGCCGCCCAACTAAAACGCCGCCCCAGCCCTGAAGCGATGCAACTTCTGCTCGACGAAATCGCCCCCGGTGGCCGCGTCATCGCAATCACACGACTCCGCGGCGGCATCTCCTGCGGCATGCACGGCGTCAACATCACCGAACGCAGCGGCGCAAAACTGCGCATCGTAGTCCGGCGTTATAACGACTACTGGGCCAAAAACGAACCGCAGATCGCTCATCGGGAGTTCCGAATCCTGAAGGCTCTCGAAAAAGCCGGCATCCCCGCGCCACGTCCTATCTGGGGGGATACCGATGACACCACATTCGGCACCCCCACCATCGTCCAAACATGGCTCCCGGGCCGCGCCAACATCGCCCCCACCAACGTTGATACGTACCTCAATAGACTCGCCGAAGCCCTCGCCCAACTGCACCAGGCAGACTTCGATTCAACGGACGCCGTATATCTCAAAATGAAGTCGCTCGAAATTGCAGAAAACATAAAAAGTGAAAAGCTCATCGCACGCTGCCTCCAGCACCCGGCAGGGGAGCATATTCTCAAAACCCTCGATGAATCGCTGCCCACAATGAGCACCCCCACGCTCATCCACAACGACTTCTGGCCCGGCAACACCGTATGGTCGCGTGGCAAGCTAACCGGCATCACCGATTGGGAGAACCCCGTACTCGGTGAGCCGGCCTTCGACGTCGCCTACTGCCGTATGGACCTCACACTCATCTTCGGTCTAGCCGCCGCCAACCAGTTCCGCTCACACTACGAAGACGTCACTGGCGCTCGACTGAACGCACCCCACTTCTGGGACCTTCTCATCGCGACACAAGAACTGCCAGACCCCGCGGACCACTACCTCCCCGGATACCGCGACCTCGGCAGAACAGACATCACCAAACCCGAAACCCGCCGCAGATACCAGGAATTCATCACCCAGGCCCTCGCCCAGTCATCCTGACCATCTACGCTCGCACTGCGCGCCACCTCACATCCGTCCTGAGGCCCCCCGTGACGGCCTCATCCCCCTCTCTGGCAGTTCAGCAAGACCTAATGTGCAGGCACATGTATCATCCCCAACCATGCCCTCCGAGCGAATCCAAAAGCGAATCGACCACCTTCTGGACCAGGCTGACGCTGCCGCTGAAGCCAACGATTGGCAAAGCGTCCGTACCCACGCCCGCGCCGTCCTCATCGCCGACCCCGATACCCCCGACGCCAAAACCCTCCTCGCCATGGCCGACGAACTTGCGCCAGAAGAGAGTTATGGCACCGCTGCTAATGTCCCGCAAACGCAAGCAGAGGAAGAAAAGTATCCTGAGCCTGTCAAAGGCACTTTTCTTCCGGAGCGGCCCTTGGTCGGACTACTTCCGAAGCGATGGAGCCCATCCAAAGCCATCCTAATGCCTCATGC
>DBZV01000142.1:0-157 GCA_002311865.1 Dehalococcoidia bacterium UBA1151 | reverse complement strand
ATGCGCAATTAAGCCTTTTGGGATCGCGTTGGAGCGGATCGTCAAAGTCCACTAAGCAACTCGCACACACCTTACTTCGCTTATAATGCTCGGTACTATGCCTTCACAGCTAATCCTCTCCCTTGCCATTCTGATCGGTGCGCTCTGTGAATGATAT
>DBZV01000129.1:2999-5070 GCA_002311865.1 Dehalococcoidia bacterium UBA1151 | reverse complement strand
AGAGGCATCGAAACGTGTTGCTATGTGGAGATTGCCGGACCGCCATTCTGTAATTCGCTGTCGATGGCAAATCGAGTCGCTTCCGCCCGGTTTCTGGCCCCGGTTTTTGCGAAGATATTGGATACATGTCGTATGACTGTGTGTCGGCTCACCACTAACCTTTCGGCTATCTGTTGATTCGATAACCCCGCTGCCAAGAAGAAAAGTACCTTAGCTTCTCGGGCCGATAGACCTGATGGCATGAGGGTATCGTCGATGCCAGATCCCAGGGCATCAATCTGGTTTTGCAGCCCTGCAAGGCCGTGGCTCGAAACGAACTGGCCTGCTCGCTCGATGATTCTCTGTGATCGTCGTCCACCGAGCACCGGAATATTTTTTTCGGCGAATTCGGCAAACAGAAAATGTGCCAATCCGGCGCCAAACCACAAATTCAGGCGCTCCAGATCAGTAATACGTGTTTGGAAATCAGATAACGCGCGTCTGTGATCTCCCGCGATCGCGAGAAGGGATGGAACCAACACCATCATGTGGGGAGCGAGTTGGACCTCTCCCAGTTGCCGCATCCACGAGTCGGCAGTTTCATCGTCTTGTTCCATGACGGCAACGCATGCATGGGCGGCGATAGTTTGCGAATCAAATGCCGGGTTTGATGAGCCTGTCCGGGCGGCGCCAGGATCGGGGAGCGCCTCCTTCAATAGAGCCAGATGCGTCGGGTCACCCGTTACGAGAGCAATCAGTGGTAACCACTGTGGCAGCGAACCTTCCACCATCTGCTGATCGCGGGGTAGTGCCAGGAATCGGCTCAAATATCTTTCGCCGTACGCGGCATCGACAGTCAGGAAGCCTGAGACCGACGCCTTTACCAGAGTCCGTGGGTCATTGGGCCAGTATGAAACGCTTTGGTCAACTGCGATTCTGGATTCGCGCCAATCGCATATCTGAAGCGATAAACTAAGCTAATTCTTATAGCCCGAACTGATCCGCTCCGAGTTGTGCGTGTTGAGCGAGTGTTCAATTGCCCGTCGCGAGTGATATTTCGCGAGTTTTATCTCGCCAACTCGGAGTGCATAGATGCTCAAATGAACGTGGGCGTTACTTAGCGCCAGAGGATCTTCAAGTCCGCGCCCGAGTTCGATTACACGTTCGCAATGTACCTTCGCTATCTCTGAATGACCGCCGAAATTTTCGATGTGAATCGCGTGATTCAAGATTCGCAGTTCCACTTGTGTATCGTCAGCTTTCTTCGCGATATCGACGGCTTTCATTGAGAGTTCACGGGCGGCTGAGTACTGATTGAGGTGTACTCCTAAAGGTCTAGAAAGGCACGACATTATTCTTGCGGCGGACACGGATCCGGCTGGTGCGAGTTCAAGTGCATCCTGATAGATGGGAACCATCCCGATCTGACCAGACTGGCCAACGAATTCCATCTGAGCGATACCGATGGCAAGCTGGTTCAGTCCCAGCCTCATATGGTGGTCGAACGCCTCCCTGATGCACTCAAGCGCGTCAGCCTCATGCCCCGTTTGCTGGTAGGCGTGTGCCAGGCCACTCAGGGGACCAACACGTTCGTCCGCGTTGCTGGCTGATTTGCGGGCCGATAAGAATTGTCTGATGGCCTCTTCATACACAAAGCTCTCAAGTGCTGCTTCGCCAGCGCGTATGGCCCATCGGTGCATTTCGGGCCTGGCATGAATGCCCGCGCTTGACCAGTGGTGAGCGATGCGGGACGCACTGTTTCCGGCACCGAGCGGGAGGCCGCCGAGACTCGTTGCGATGCTGGCATGCATGGTCTGCCGATGGTCAGGCTCAATCAGCCCGATGATTGCCTGTCTCACCAGATCGTGCTCAAACTCCACGGCGTCCCCGTAAGAGCCCGCAACAAGTAAGTTAGACTTGGATAACTCAACCAGGGATGCGATGGTTGCGGAGCGTTGATCATTCCCAACTGCTTGAATCAGTTCATCAGGATCTATCCGGTCGCCAAGTAGCGCGCCGAATTGTAGGACTTGCAGATCATGGTTGCTGAGACTGTCCAACCGGTCGACGAGGAGATTAGCCGTCGATGCAC
>DBZV01000129.1:2562-2937 GCA_002311865.1 Dehalococcoidia bacterium UBA1151 | reverse complement strand
GAGGAGATTAGCCGTCGATGCACGGAGCGCGGTTGGAGATCGCCCACAGTAGTTGCCTTTCGAGCCATGTCCACGAGTCTCAAAGGGCTGCCTTTTGTGAGTTGGTACAGGTCCCTGCTGCTGGTGGCATCAACAGTGAACCCGGTGAGTGTTCCCACAAGAGAGGCAGACTCATCCTCAGAGAGTCCTGGAAGTTCAATTCGCAAGACGTTGCTGCAGCGCGATAGTTCTTGATCAATTGAATATCTCTCCCTGTTTAGCCCCTCAGCAGAAGTGCGATTGTGAGCATCACTCCGTAAGGTAGTGATGATGCCGATGCCGAATCCGGGTGCATTCAGCACGAGATGGATCAGGGTTTCGAGGGACGGCGCATCT
>DBZV01000129.1:0-2401 GCA_002311865.1 Dehalococcoidia bacterium UBA1151 | reverse complement strand
CGGACGCCAAGCCATGTGCGGCTCGCCCGGCATCCTCCCCCACATCGAGGAGTCGATGACTCAACAACGATTCTGATTTTGTGGAGCTTTCACCACCCAGTGATCGAACGATTTGCTCCCATGGCCAGCGCGGTGGGGCGCCGTCACTGTTTGTGCATCGCCCCCACGTAACGGCAGCGCCATTCAAGGCGGCGTGAGCGACTACCTCTTCAATCAGACGTGACTTCCCCGTACCGGGTTGACCCGATACAAGGCACAGTCCGTCTGACGTCGCGGTAGTCTTCAGGAGAAATTCCGTCATGAGCGCGCGCTGGCGCTGGTAGCCGATAAATGGGGTGCCACTGCTGATCCGGGGCCGATGCGAACTGACAGGCAATCCCTGCCTGCGATAGCGCACCCCTCCGGCGCGACCTGGAAGCGATTCAATGTCAAATCCGCTATCACGCAGGCGCTGCAAATCGTATCCGACGGTTCTGGAACTAACATCCAGTATTTCCGCGAGTTCCTGGACCCGGTAAGGTCGATTAGCTGATTCCAGGAGTCGGCGTAGCGTCTCGAGGCGTTTTTGCAACTCGTCCATCAGTCGTATCTTGCAGGGTTTGTTTAATCCCTGCAAATCCTTCAGGGTTTCTGACCCCAGACCGTATGATGAAGCGATGCCGGTACTAATACAGAAACTTGGAGCGTTAAATGATCCCCGCTGATCCTATTGTTGTTGCGCCGATGCCTACGCCGTTTGATGCTGATGATCAGGTCGATTACGCTGCAATCGAGCGTAATACCCGGCGCTGGCTTGAGACTCCCCTGTCCGGGTTTGTTCTGAACTCTGAGAATGGTGAGGAGTCGTTCCTGGATGAGGCTGAACGGATTCAGATCGTGAAGACCGTAGCGGCGATCGCATCAGGGAAGAAGGTAATTATTGGTGGTGTGGACTCGCCTTCGGTGACGGACACGGTTCGGAAGGCCAACGAACTTGTCGCGGCGGGCGCCGATCTTGTGCGAATACGCATTCCACGGTTGACCGACAATTTTGAGGGCTATTTTGAGCAGGTGCTGCCCAGGATTGATGCGCCGGTGTTGATCATTCACCAGCCGGCGCCCGGAATGTTTGCCCAGACGCAGACCATTGGCACGCCGGAGTCGGTTGCCGGGTTGGTGGGGATGCCCAACGTATTCGCGTACCTGGCCAGCGGCAACATTCGCTTTGAGACGATGGTGCGCCACTTCATGCCTGCCGATGCTGGTTTCTGGATAGGCAACGGCGTGTTATTGCTTGCGGGCGCGGCGCTGGGGACGAATGGGGCGTGTTTGATGTTCGCAAATATCGCATCGGGCCAGTGCATCGACATCATTTCGAAGGGCATGAACGCCGACATCGCAGGGGTGCGGGCTGTGCATCGAGAGCTTGTGGAAGTTGACTACACAGTCCTTGCTCGTGGAGCGGCGGGCATTAAAGCGGCGCTGAATTTGCAGGGGTACGAGCTTTCAGGCCCACGCGCGCCATCGACGCCACTATCTGATGATGAGATCGCCGCACTACGGAAGAAGATGGAACTGGCAGGCCTGTTGTAGACCCCTGCTCAGTTCTGGCTAGCGCAGGCCCACGATCAGAATGGATGACAGTCGCACGAAACTGCGAATCGGGGTGGTCGCGTGGGTTTCGCCGTACCTGCGCCATCCAGCCACAACGGCGAATGCCGCGATCATTACCAGTGCGCCGCCTACCGCATCGAGCCAGAAATGGGCGCCAGTGATGACGATGGCGAACAGCATAACGATCGGATAGAGGATGCCAAGGAACTTCAGGAACGTATTCCCTGATCTGTAGAAGATGTACCCGAATGCCAGGCTCCAGCCAAAGTGCAAACTTGGCATTGCCGCAAATGCGTTGTAGGCGTCTCCGACCTGTGTGCTGGAGTAGAACGCAGGTCCAAACTCACTGATCGTGTCTATGAATTGGCCCGTAAGCATCCTGGGCGGGGCAAGCGGGAATATGAAGAACGAGATCAGCGCGATCGCGAACGAGATCAACACAATTGGGCGATAGTAGTCGTAGTGCGATCGATAACGTATGTAGATGAATATGGAACTGGTAATGATGATGGGATAGAACGCGAATATATAAACCCAGTTGAGGACGATCACCATGGTGTGGATATTGTCCAGCGCCCACGCCTGCACGGCAGGCTCCCAGAAGACGCCCAGAGATTGCTCAATTGCAACTACAGTTTTTGCGTTCTCAAATGGCACGATTGGGGCATCGAGAATTAGAAGAGCCCTGATGAGCATATAAACACCATATGCTCCCGCAATAATTGCAAACTCTCGGGTGTGTGGGACTGCTGACTTGGCTATGGTCAGAAGCCGTATAGATGGCTGGTGCATAGATTTCCCCGGACTG
>DBZV01000049.1:49377-57505 GCA_002311865.1 Dehalococcoidia bacterium UBA1151 | reverse complement strand
AAATGTGAATCCATCGCGGCCTGAGCAGGGAGGGCACTTGGTCAGGCAGCGGCCAGGACTTCGTTGAGGCGGCTGAAGGATGATGCCCAGCCGTGCATTGCCCCCATCTCCTCGAATCTTCTTGCGTTCTCGACCGACTGGTGGAGATGCGTCAGGGTCAACTTCGTCTTGCCGCCGATATCCTCAAAAGTAACGGTGGTGAGAATTGTGCCAGCAGGGCCCTCAGCCTGTCCGGGTTAAGTGAATTCGTCAATGGTCACAATGCGATCTGATGAAATCTCTTTGAATGTGCCGACCACCGGATACTCGTTGCCGTCCGGTCCGTGCATTACGTACCGCCACGCGCCGCCGGGTCGAAAATCGAACTCCGTTACGGTCGTTTCGAAACCTTCTGGCCCATACCATTTCGCGATCTGATTCGGGGTAGTCCAGGCCGCGTATACGATGTCAAGCGGAGCGTCGAAAACCCGCTCGATTACGAGTTCCCTGTCTTTGGTGATTTGAGATTCAGCTATTTTTCGCCTCTGTGTCTTGTAGTTCCTGCAGATAGTCGCCCAGTTGGTCAAGTTGCTCCATCCAGATGCGTTTATACCGCTCCATCCAATCTGCCGCCTCCTGAAGAGGCTCCATGCGGATTCGACAGGGTCGCCACTGCGCATTCCTACCACGTGTCACGAGTCCCGCATGCTCCAGCACTTTGATGTGCTTGGAGACAGCGGGCAAACTCATTTCAAAGGGTTCGGCCAGGGCGGTCACTGACGCCTCTCCATCAGCCAGGTGCGCCAGCATCGCTCGCCTGGTCGGGTCGGCGAGTGCAGCGAAGGTTGCGTTGAGTTGAGCAGTGATCATTAGTAGTACTTAACTAATTGATTAATTAACCGAGTGGCTAAATAGTACCGACCCCGACACGCGTCGTCAAGCGGCCGCTCAATTGGGCTACGGTGTTGACGAGGTGCGAATCGAACTTGGGTAACGGCCGGGCGGTTGAAATCGCCTAGACAGGCTTGATCTGTGCTAACCGCGCTTTCGCCTCATCGTCGGCGAAGCGCTGGACTGCTTCTACGTCGTTGAAGATGCCACCGGTGCAGGTGTCGACGGTTTGCATGGCGACCAGTACTGCGGCTTCCACGTAACTGTCGGGTGGCGGCATCGCGCCGATGGGGGTGCTGCCGCCGATCTGGCCGGGGGCGCGGCCGAAGCGGACGCCGGGGGTGTCGATGGCGCCGACTGGTTTGAGGGCGTTGACTGCGATGCCATCGCCCTCAACGTCTTTCGCCATGCCGATTGTGAGTGCCTCGATGGCAGCTTTTGTCGCGCCGTAGTGTGAGCTGCGGCGGTCGGCGGCAACGGACGAGATGTTGATGATGTTGCCGCTCTTCTGCTCGGTCATCGCGGGCAGGACTGCGCGGGAGCAGTGAAACGGGCCGTGGACGTTGATGCGGAACTCCAACTCCCAGTGGCGCGGCTGGACGGTGTGCATGAAGCCGGGCGGCTGCACGGCGGCGTTGTTCATTAGCACGTCGATGCGGCCGTACTTCTCAAGCACGGTATCGACCATGGCCTGAATTGAGTCGGTGCTGGCTACGTTGCAGACCACCGGGAACGCCTCGCCGCCGGCATCGTTGATCATCTGAGCCGTCTCGTGAATCGTCCCGGGTAGCGCTTCATTCTGCACTTGCTCAGTACGGGCAGCGACGACGACGATGGCGCCTTCTTTCGCATATTCGAGGGCACAGTACTGGCCCAGTCCTCGGCTGGCACCGGTGATGATGGCGATCTTGCCTTCGAGTCGTCCTGCCATGTTTTTCTCCTGTGGGTGTTGGGGTGGTCGCTAGCCTACCAGCGGTCGTAGTGGACTATCTCTGAGAGTGGCTTGCGGGTTACGGGGCCGAATTTACCGGTGGGGTAGCCGATGGGGATGATCGCGTATGGCTCAACCAGTTTTGGCAGCCCCAGTACTGCCTTAGCCGCAGCGCGATCAGATAGGCCCAGGCTGGTGATGACTGCGCCGAGCCCGAGTGCCCTTGCCGCCAGGAGCAGATTCTGCACGCCGGGCCAGATTGATCCGCCAGAGCCAGCGCCCGCTGCCCAGGTATCGTTTGGGGTTTGTTCGAATTCGAGGCACGGGATCAGGAAAGCGGGGATCTCCTCCCAGTGGTCACGCTGCCACATGACGGCGCCGACGATGCCTCGCATGTTTGGAGCGACGTCGTACTGGTTGCCGACGTAGGCGTTGACTGCCGTGCGGTTGAGGTCGGCGAGTTTCGCTTTCTGGGTGGGGTCGCGCACCACGATCCAGCGGGCGTTTTGCTTGTTGCTGCCGGTAGGTCCCTGGTTTGCGGCGTCCAACAACTGGTTGATCACCTCGTCAGGGATGGGGTCGGACTTGAGTCTGCGCATGGCGCGAGTGTGGTGGATTGCGTACAAGAGATCGGATGCGTCGGGCGTCATATGGCGGGCCTCATGGGTGGTTGAAGAACTGTGGGGTGGGCAGGGTACATGGTGTTGGGGCGGATCGCGCGCGTTTTCGAGTTCTCCATTACTACTGGTAGCCGTGGGGCTTGCCCCACCCTGCGGTGACAGGATTAGCACAGCACTTGCTGCGTGTGACTCGGGAGGCGGGGCAAGCCCCGCAGCTACCGGGGAGTGACTCAATGTGAAGGGACGGTGTGCGCGATTCGGCGCGCCCTCACCCCAGCCCTCTTCCGGCGAGAGAGGGAGTAAGACTCCTTGACACGCCCACGGTGCGGGCGTAATTTCCGCGCTTCAGAAGCGTTGGATTTTTCTTGAGGACTGTGCGGTTGAAGATCTCTGCGATTACTGTGTTTCCGCTGACCAGTGAGCGCCCGGAACTGAAGGTTGGCAAGCCAATCCACCCCTCGTGGTGGGGCTACGATCAGGCCCTGGTGAAGGTGGATACGGATGAGGGCGTTTCCGGTTGGGGCACTGCTGGTACTCGCTGGGAGCTGGCGGATGCTGCTCGGAAGGTGCTGACGCCGCACTTCATTGGTGAGGATGCATTGCAGCCGGACGCTGTTACGGAACGGGTTCACCAGTGGACGTTCTGGTACGGCCGCGGCGGCACGATCACCAACTTTGTTGGGGCGATGAATCAGGCGCTGTGGGACATCTTTGGTAAGTCCACCGGGCAGTCGGTCTCTCGCCTCTTCGGTGGGCGGTTTACAGATACGATCAAGCCGTATGCATCGATGTTGTTCGAGTGGCCTGTCGATCAGATGGTCCGTCAACTTGAGACCGGGATGGAGCAGAATTTCAAGGCGTTCAAGATGGGTTGGGGCACGTTTGGCCGAGTGGACGCGAACCGCGACAGAGAGTTGGTCAAAGCAGCTCGGGAAACCGTTGGTGACGATATCGAGATCATGGTGGACGCAGGCGGCTCAGACATCTACTGGCACAACGGTCTGAAGTGGGCGATGGAGACGGCGCGAATGCTGGCCGACTACAACGTCTCATGGTTCGAAGAGCCACTGAGGGCAGACGATCTGCAAGGCTACAAAGCGCTCACGGCATCATCGCCCGTGCCTATATCAGGGGGTGAGGTGCTGACGCGGCGTCAGGCGTTTGAGCCGTGGATTCGCGAACGTGCGGTCGATATATTGCAACCTGACCAGACGATCTGCGGTGGCCTATCTGAGACGCGCCGTATCTGGCAGATGGCGTATGACAACAATGTGCAGATCATCACACATGGCTGGAACACGGCGGTTGGGCTGGCCGCTGACCTTCAGCTTGCAGCATCGATGCCGGACTCGAAGTACGTTGAGTTCTGGTACCCAGCGCCGTATGTCGATGGAATTCTCGTCAATCCGTTCATGCTCAATTCGGACGGCCTGCTTGATATCCCGGACAGGCCGGGTCTGGGTATCGAGCTGGATGAGGAGGCGATCAGAGAGCGGGGCGCAGGAGCTGACGAGTACGGACTCTGAGGCATATCTAACCAATCGGCAAAGACACATTTCGAACGAAGATGTGTTGTAGAGACGGTGCCCTTCGAGAGCCTCAGGAAACCTTCTCTACAACACAACGAAAAGAGGAGCAGTTAGTTGGGCGAAAAGTACAAGTACGAGAACCTCACGTGGCCGGAGGTTAATGAGGCCGTAGAGAAGGGGCTCATTCCCATTCTCCCGGTTGGCACGATGGAGCAGCACGGCCCACATCTGCCGGTGAAGATGGACTCATGGAGCGCGCGGTCGATTGCCCATGAGACGGCGAAACGGCGGCCGGATCGGCTGCTTGTCATGCCACCAATTCACTATGGCTACACCACGCACGTCATGGACTTCCCAGGCTCGATCACCGTGCATCATGAGACGTTCATTCGGTACGTGGTCGACGTGCTGAAGAGCATCGTTTACCACGGCTTCAAGAAGATCATTATGGTCAACGGCCACGGCTCCAACATGCCGCCGCTTGAACTGGCCGCACGGCGCACAATCCTGGAGACCGACGCGATCGTCTCGTGGGGTAGCTGGTGGCAGTTCACGCTGGCCGACCCGGACTTCATGAAGAAGTGGCGCGAAGGCCCGATGCCCGGTGGCTCGGCACATTCGGGTGAGAGCGAGACATCGCTGGCGTTGTATCTTGATGAGTCGCTCGTGAAGATGGATGAGGCCACCAACGACCAGACTTGGACCAACAAACAGGAGTCGAAGTTCACGTGGGTCGATTTGTACGCCGCGGGCCCGGTGAGCGTCTCTAACTGGAGCAGCACCTACATGGAGAAGGGCATCGCTGGCTGGGCCGCGGAAGGCACTAAAGAGAAGGGCGAAATGTTGTTCGAGGAGGCGGTGACGCGCATCATCGAGTGGGCCGACGAGTTCCATGCCCGCGAGTTCCCGCCGCGCGTTGACCACCATACCCGCAAACCGACGACGGACGTTCCGGGGTGATGTCATGAACGAAAAATGGCGGTATGAAAATCTCCGATGGCCTGAAATTAATGAGGCCGTCGAGCGGGGCCTTGTACCCGTTCTTCCCGTGGGAACCGTTGAACAACACGGTCCACATCTTCCAATAAAGATGGATCTGTGGACCGCTCACGAGATCGTCAGCGAGGCGGCTCGCCGCAGACCCGACCGTCTGTTGGCAATGCCGACCGTTCCCTACGGCTTCACAACTCACGTTATGGACTTTCCGGGCACAATCACAGTCCATCCTGAGACGTTCACCAGATACGTAACGGATGTGTTAAAGAGCGCCTGCTATCACGGCTTCAAGAAGCTCATCATGTTGAACGGTCATGGCTCCAATATCCCGCCCCTGGAGTTGGCCGCGCGGCGGGTGATGTTGGAGACGGACGCAATTGTCTCTCTGACCAGTTGGTGGCCAATATTGACGGCGAACCAAGGGTTCGTCGATTCGTGGCGGGAATCGGAAGCTCCCGGCGGAACCGGACACGCTGGCGAAGCTGAATCATCACTGGGACTTCATCTGGATGAATCGTTGATCGAGATGGGTGAAGCTGAAAGTCACGTAACTTGGACGAACCGGCAAAAATCAAAGTTCGAGTATGTTGATCTGTTCCACGTTGGCCCGGTCAGCATCTCCGGATGGACGAGTACGTTCACGGAGAAGGGCATCTGTGGAGCGGCTGAACTCGCAACCAAAGAGAAAGGTGAAGTCATCTTCGAGGAGGCGGTAAGCAATTTGATCGAGTGGGCCGATGAGTTCCATGCGCGCGAGTTCCCGCCACGCGTCGATCACCACACCCGCAAACCGACCACGGACGTTCCCGGGTGAGTGAGTCAATCACAACTGGAGCATGGGCAGAAACGCTGCTCGGTACGCCGTCGGCGACGCTGGTCGGCAACAGGATCTTCACGTCGGCATTGATGGCGCGCGACGCCACATCCACAGAGAGCCAGGCGCAGCAGGTATTCAGGATGGCGGTTGATCTGCTGCACGGGCAGGGCGCGGCGTTATCGGATGTGGTTCGTACTCGGCTGTTCTACACCGATGAAGGCTCCCTTGAGATCCTCAAGATGATCCATAGCGTGGTCTTCAACTCACCCGGACCGGTGATGACCGTAGTGCGGGTTGATTGCCTGCCGCGTGACTCGAAAGTTGCTTTGGAAATTGAGGCGAGCAAAGTGAGCGGCGAGTCGGCGCGTTATATCGGTATCGACGCCGAAACATCATCGTGCCGAGCGATACGGATTGGCGATGAGTTCTTCGGCGCCGGATATCAGGGAGAAGCAGGGCAGCCACACGACGCGCAGATGGACGCGACCTACGCCGCCGCATCTGCCACACTGGTGGAGGCCGGAATGAGCGAGGCTGACGTCGCCGCAACCCGCCACTACTACGCGTACTCCGTGCGGGATCAGACAGACGGAACCGGCAAGAAAGAGTTCATGGGCCACGCCGAGCCAACGTCCGCAGGTATCTGCGTACACGAGCCCGGTGATTCGGGTAACACGTTCTCTTTGGAGATCGAAGCTGTCGTGGCTGGCGAGTCTCGGAAAAACTTTCGTACCGGCCGGACGTTTGAAGTTGAGAACAACTACTCGCGAGCGGTGCGGATTGGAGATGTGATCTACGCTGCTGGCACCACTTCCACCATTCCTGATGAGGTGGTGCAGCACCCGGGAGAAGTTGGGTCACAGGTGGACGACACGCTGGCGATAATTCGCAACGCGATCGAGCAGCTGGGAGGCGCGTGGACGGACCTAGTTCGCACTCGCACTTACGTTGTTGGTGGGCTATCAGCGTTGGATGAGGCGTCTGCGCGGTTGAAGGCGATCCTTGCCGGAACCGACTCGGCCGCAACGTTGATGGGCGTGCCGATACTTGGGCGGCCGAAAGTGGTCGTCGAAATTGAAGCGACTGCAGTTCTGGAGAAGTAAGCATGGCGAAGATCACAATCAGAAACTGGGAGGACGTGAGTCCCTACATTGGCCACGAGACGGCGATTATCTGGCCGATATATCGAGGAGTAGGCGAGCCCGGAATGCCGCTTGAGGAAGCGCCAATGGAAGGGATGGTGGGGTTCACGCGCCACATGATGCAAGCCGGTAAGTCGGGCGACTATCACGATCACGAGGACCGGGAGCAGGTCTACTACTTCATCTCAGGCCACGGCAAGATGAAGCTGGACGGCGAGATTTACGATGTTCGTGAAGGCGATACGGTTCACATTCCGGCGAAGATCAAACATCAGCTAATCAACGACTCCGACGACTGGATTGAGCACCTGTTGGTCACCGCAGAAACCGGGTAGCCGGGGGCTCACGCCCCACGCCCTGAGAGGAGCAGGATTATCAGTCGTAGTGTGGGCATCCTTGCCCACACCGGCGGGCTAGAAGCCCGCAGTACGCCAGATCGCGAACGGGGTGCTGCGCGGTTTAGCTGCGCTGCGCCCCGGAGCCTACTGGAAATCGCCGCTCACCCCCATGTATATGGCTCCGACGATTATGATGATGGCCACAACGATCATCACTTTGCCGCTGTTCTCCGAGATCCAACTGGGTCCCTGATTAGCAGTTCCGCCCATTCCGGGAGCAGATCGGCTATCGAGGCGATCGACCTTCTCCACGTTGCGGCGAGTTCGCGTCTGTTGCGTTAGCCCGGTGCGTTCGTCCTGTGAGGCTTTCTCGTCAGGCGTTTCAGGCATTTGAGGTCTCCTTCACGGATTTTTGAAGACGATCAACTGTGCCGCCGCATGGTTCATTCCACGCTGGGACTCTTTGACACACAGCACCGCCGCTGCTACTTTTGACGCCTAATTCTCACTCAACGAACACAACTGTGAGATTCGACTCAGACTGGCTCAGGAGATTTTCCAATGGCAAAAGTAAATATCGATATCGAGTACTGCGTCCCTTGTGGCTACCAGAACCTTGCCGCGTGGACGGTTAGCGAAATGTTCGCCGCCGCGGGCACGGATGCTGCGATTGCCCTCATCCCTGGTGACGCCGGCGTTTTCACCATCAAGGTCGAAGGAGAGACCTGGTTCGACAAGGTCACCAACGATGGGAAGACCCCTGAGATTCATCAGATGAAGGACCTCAAGGCGAAGATGCGGAACTACGTGGAAGACCTGGCTGCCGCACCCGTCAGCTAACTTCGGGACAATCCGATCTCACGAAACGGCCCGGTCCGCCTCAGG
>DBZV01000049.1:48893-49228 GCA_002311865.1 Dehalococcoidia bacterium UBA1151 | reverse complement strand
ACCGTTGACGATCACGTATGGAATGCCCTCCGGGTAGACCTTCGGGTTCTGTTTGGTGGCGCGTGTCTTCACGTTGTGTTTATCGAACATGACGATGTCTGCCTTGAACCCGTCGCGCAGGATGCCGCGATTCGGGATGCCAATTCGCTGTGCGGGGAATGACGTCATCTTGCGAATCGCCTCGGGCAGCCGAAGCTGTTTTTCCGCGCGCACGAACTCAGAGAGAATTACCGGGTAGCAGCCGTAAGTGCGAGGGTTTGGGTAGTCGCCGAACAAGATCGCATCCGAGCCGATCATCCCGTATGGGTGCGAGACGAACGCCGGGAGTGTCTGGG
>DBZV01000049.1:48571-48813 GCA_002311865.1 Dehalococcoidia bacterium UBA1151 | reverse complement strand
ACCGAGACTCACGGTGGAAAGTCCGAGTCCCTCTTCGTCGAGTAAATCGAACAGGGCGTCGAACGGATCCTGTCCACGCATGTCTGCGATCTCCGTGATGGAGTGGCCTTCGTAGCCCTTGTTGTGCGGCAAGTTGAAATTGGTGAGCCACTGCTCATCGAGCTTGCGCCAGCCGCCGTCGCCGCCCATATCGGACGCCATCGACTTCCGGTCTTCCGGGGACTTCAGCGCTTCCTTGAGTC
>DBZV01000049.1:26725-48432 GCA_002311865.1 Dehalococcoidia bacterium UBA1151 | reverse complement strand
CTCAGGACCGCCATCCATCGTCCACTGTGGCAACGCGATGGTGATTCGGGTTCCGGAGTATGGATACGGATAGCAGTCGAATGTCACATCCATGCCGGCGTCGCGGGCATCTTCAACCAGGCCAATGTAGTCCCAGTGGCTGCCAACGCCTTGGGCCGATTGGCGATAGTGTGTCAGATGCACCGGAACCCCGGAGCCGCGCCCGATCTCCAACGACTCTTCCCACGGTGCGAGCAGACTCTCCGCGAGCAGAGTCGCCCGCGTATGCGTGTGGTAGAACCCCCCGTTCTGCGTGGTGATCTTGCTAAGTTCGATCAGTTCACGGGTGTCGGCGTAAGAGCCGGGCGGGTAGTCGAGCCCGGTCGATAGCCCAACAGCACCGTCTTCCATGGCCTCGCGTACTACGGACTTCATGTTCTCAAGCTCTTCAGGTGTGGCGGGCCGGTTGTTCCAGCCGACGCCCCAGATTCGCACCGGTGAATTGCCCAGAATCATCGCAACGTTGATCGAAACAGCGTTGTTGAACTTATCCAGGAACTCAGAGACGCTGAGCCAGTCGGCTGGCATTGGCGGCCAGCCGTTCAGGCCGCAATCCAGTTCAATGAAGCGGTGGAGATCCTCTTGGGTTTTGAACGGCGCGAACGAGTTTCCGTCGATGCCCACCAACTCAGTTGTGACGCCCTGACGGATCTTTGGGAGATGCTCAGGCTCGCCCAGCATGGTCAATCCGGCGTGGGAGTGGACATCGACGAAACCGGGAGAGATCACGTGACCGGTGGCGTCGATTTCACGTCTGGCGGGAATATGATCGTGGTCGCCCCGGTGAATGGCGACGGTATCGCCATCGACCAGCACAGTGCCGAAGAAGCCCGGACTGCCGGTGCCATCGATGATCTCGCCGTCGGAAATCTTTAGGTCGAGCATTTACCTGCCCCTGATTATGTGAACAAGGAAATAGTGAACAAGAACGGTGAATTTACCTCAATCGAGTATGGTTCGGGTGATCCGATTATCGATTTTGTTCGAATTACTCGACGTGGGGTTATTCCATCCGTATTGATTTGCGCGCAGATTTCCTGCGGGTTGCTACCAGACAGTAAACAGACAGGGAACCATGTTCAAGGCAATCCCTGTCATCCAAAGCTAATGCAAAATAAAACCATGTACTACTAATTGTGATTATGCCTAAGCATTGTCTTCCGTGAATTACACGTATGCACCATCTTGTTGTTTCAACGGATTGGCCAGGCCCGAGGCTGGTTTCGAAATGTGGAAACGTTCGAATATGCGTGGGTCTCCTATCGCGGCGTTAGAATACGCGGCACCGATTGCATGGTGATCGGCGACTTACCCATCAGGAGATCACTCAATGAGCAAGATCGATATCATCGCTTCGCGCCACTCGGCGTTCTACAGCCCGCTCATATCCACCATCAGTGGTGACTTCCTTAAAGAAGAGGGGTTCGAGTCTTCGTATCGGCCCGCCACTCCGGGCGATCAGTCCGTTGGAGCCGTGGTCGGTGGCACTGCGCATATCGGTCAGGCCGCAGTGTCGGCCTCGTGGGCGTTTCTTGAGCGCGGTGAGGCGCCTCCCATGGTTCACATTGCACAAATCAACGAGCGCGATGGCTTCTTTATCGCTGGACGCCAGCCTGATGCCAACTTCACTTGGGACAAGCTTGTTGGGCCGGGCGTTATTGTAGATGTTGGTGGGCAGCCGCTTGCGATGTTCAAGTACGCCGTCCACAAGATGGGCATTGGCTACGGTGATCTGAATACCATCGACGCCGGTGAGGCGGACGCGGTGGATGGGGCATTCCGTGATGGCAAGGGCGACTACGTCCACCTGCAGGGACCGTACCCGCAGCAACTGGAAGGCGAGGGCATCGGTCATGTGGTGGCGTCGGTTGGCGAGGCTATTGGGCCTGTTGCGTTTAGCTCCGTGATAGCGACTCCCGAATTCGCTGCATCCGATGAGTGTGCGGGATTCATTCGCGCGTACCGAAAGTCGCGCGCCTACGTGAACGAGACGTCGGCTGCAGAGATTGCGGCCGCGGAGGAGTCGTTCTTCCCGGATATCGATCAGAGCGTACTGACGAAAACAATTGAGTTCTATCAGGGCCTGGGTTGCTGGAACCCGGACACAGCGATCAGCCAGGAGTCCTACGATGTTGCACTGGATGTCTTCCTCCACTCTGGCCTGATCACCAAACGGCATGCTTACGAGGATGTCGTCTCGCTCGTGAGTTAGGCAGGGAGTGGACTAATGACGGGCATATGGCCAGATGATACGCGCATTGGCGTAATGCTCACGTTTGATCTTGATGGACCATCTGGAGCGTTGAATCGCGATCCATCTCTGGCCAACAAGCCGAGCCTACTTTCGCTAGGTGAATTCGGCCCGAATGTGGGTCTACCGAGGATTCTTGATCTCCTTAGTGAAGAGGCGATACCGGCGTCGTTCTTTGTTCCCGGCTGGGTCGCGGAGCGGTGGCCGGATGAGGTCAAACGCATTGCTGAGGCAGGACATGAGATCGCCCACCACGGATATCTCCACGAGCCTCCCAGTACCCTGGGATCGCGCGAGCAGGAGGCCGAGATACTGGATCGCGGCTCCGGGATTCTGGAGGGGATTACAGGCGGGCGACCAACAGGCTATCGATCACCATCGTGGGAATTGAGCGAACACTCACTGGATCTATTGGTCGAGCGCAAATTCGTCTACGACTCAAGCCTGATGGGCAGTGACAAGCCATATGTACTTGAGGTCGGCGATGGCAGGATCGTGGAGATACCTGTCCACTGGTCGCTGGACGATGTTCCTTATTATTCATGGTCGCCAGTGCAAGGTCGGATGTCCACGCTATCGAGCCCCTACGACACGTTTGAAGCGTGGAAGTGGGAGTTCGATGGCGCTTATCGCGAGGGCGGATCGCTCATTCTCACCATGCACCCGTATGTCACAGGCCGCCACTCCCGCATGGAAGCCCTCCGCCGGCTCATCACGCACATCAAGTCCCACGAGGGTGTGGCGTTCTACCGCTGCGTAGACGTTGCGAATGGATGGGGTGACGAGCGGATGCGCGGAACGATGACGATGACCACGACCCCTTTCCCCGACCGCCTCCGAGCGCTCCAGGCGCAACAGAGCAAGACTAATGTCGAGATGGCTGCAGCATTCCGCATCACGCGTGACACATGGATGAAGTGGAAGGCTGGCAATCACGTCCCGCGAGGGCCGATGATGCAGTTCGTGCAGTCCAGATTAAAGAGGCTAGGATTATGACCGCACCGAGCAACGCAGTGCGTGATCGTGCAGTGATGCAGATCAACTGCACTGCGGCTAAATGCACAGCTCTCTGCCCACTGTGCGACGCTAAATGCCAGCTGCTGCACGATCACAAGGGCAAGGTAGTTAACTAATTCTGTCTGGCATTTGCTATTCTCAAACTTCTGATTTTTCTCCGGCCCCAATCATGAGGTATCGAACATCTTGACTACCGACAATCCCTATCGACTGCCGCGCACGGTACTTCCGACTCATTACACTCTTGCACTCCAACCTGATCTGGATGCTGCAACATTCTCGGGTGTGGTGGATATTGTGGTTGATGTTCAAGAGGCGACCTCTTCAGTAGTGCTCAATGCTGCGGAGTTGGAGATTCAGTCCGCGGTGGTCGGTGGGGCGCAAGCATCATCCATTTCGTTGGATGAGGAGCTGACCCGGGCCACCCTGGAGTTCGGTTCAGAACTTCAGGCGGGGGAGGCTACGATCTCACTGAAGTTCACCGGGATACTCAACGACAAGTTGCGCGGCTTCTACCGGTCGCGATTTACCGACGATGATGGCGTTGAGCACACGATCGCCACCACGCAGTTCGAATCCACAGATGCCCGGCGCGCATTCCCGTGTTTTGACGAGCCTGATTTCAAGGCTACGTACGGCGTCACACTTATCGTTCCGGAAGATCAGTTCGCGATCTCCAACGGCCCCGAAATCTCGAACGAGAACCTTGGCAACGGCATGCGGAAGCTGGTTTTTGCCGATACGATGAAGATGTCGACCTACCTGGTCGCATTCATCGTTGGCCCGTTCGAGGCAACCGATCCGGTGGATGTGGATGGCGTGCCGCTTCGTATCGTGCATCCTATCGGCAAGGGGCACCTCGCCGATTATGCGCTAGAGGTTGGCGAGTTCTGCCTGAGGCACTTCTCTCAGTATTACGACATCCCGTACCCGGACAAAAAGGTCGACCTGGTAGCCGTGCCGGACTTCGCGGCCGGGGCGATGGAGAACGTGGGATGCATCACCTTCCGAGAAGTGTTGTTGCTGCTGGACCGCGACAAGGTCACGCAGGGTGAGCTGTCCCGGGTGGCGGACGTGATCGCGCATGAGCTTGCGCATATGTGGTTTGGCGATCTGGTCACGATGCGCTGGTGGAACGGAATCTGGCTGAACGAGGCTTTCGCTACGTTCATGGCGACGATGGCGGTAGATGCCTTCAAGCCGGAGTGGGAGCGCTGGGTTCAGTTTGGTCTAGAGCGCTCAATGGCGTTTGATGTGGACTCGCTATCGAAGACCCGCCCCATCGAGCTGGAGGTCAACTCTCCAGAAGATGCGGAGGGAATGTTCGACCTTCTCACGTACGAAAAAGGCGGCTCTGTACTCCGCATGTTGGAGCAGTACCTTGGCGAGGCGCAGTTCAGGGATGGCATACGCCACTACTTGAAAAAGCACTCATACGGAAACACCGAAACCGGCGACCTCTGGGACGCCATTGAAGAGGTCACGAAGCAGCCAGCTCGCCGGATCATGGACTCATGGATATTCCAGAAGGGCTTCCCAATCATTAGCGCCGATCTGTCTGCGGACCGCCGCACAGTCACCCTGAACCAGCGTCGTTTCTTCTTTACGCCGGAGGACGATGCAACCCTGTGGTCGGTGCCTGTGGTGATGCGGGTCACCACCGGTACAGGGAGCGAAGAGCGAAGGATATTGCTTGAGTCGAACTCAACAGATGTGATGTTTGAATCCGATGTTGAGACGGTCCTGGTTAACGCGGGCGGCGATGGCTTCTACAGGGTCGAGTACTCGTCGGCTCTTCTGGCTGCTCTGACCGGCTCCATGGCAGATGGCCTGGCAAGTATCGAACGTTACGGTCTGGCGGACGACACGTGGTCGTCGGTGATGTCGGGGGGCACGTCGTCGCCCGATTACCTCAAGTTCGCGGATGGCTTCGCAAACGAGAGGGACCCCGATGTCTGGTCTGCGCTTACGGGCGGTCTCACGCAGCTCAGCCGCATACTTGATGGCGATGCGCTGGACAATTTCAGAGCGCGTGTACGCGACCTGGCCGGACCGGCACACCGCAGGCTGGGCTGGGAGGCCACGCCGGGTGAGTCCGAGCGGGATCTCGAGCTCCGAAGTCTGCTCATTCGCACGATGGGAATTTCTGGTGACGATGCCGCGACGCAAGCGACCGCCCGCGCGATGCAGGCTCGCTACGCCGAGGATGCAGGCTCCATTGAGCCTAACGTTGCCGCCGCAGTGACATCGATTGTTGCCAACAAGGGGTCGGCGTCGGACTACGACGCGTTCCTTGCAACGTTCAAAGATCCGGCAACTCCTCAAGAAGAGACCCGGTACATGTATGCGCTGGCGGGTTTCCCTGGCGACGCGCAGATCGCACGAACTCTTGAGATGACTCTCAACGATGAGATTCGTACACAGAATGCGCCGTATGTTGTGGCCTACTGCATGATGAACCGCGAACACGGTTCAAAGGCGTGGCAGTACATCAAAGACAACTGGGACGAGATGTTTGAGAAGTACCCAACAAACACCATTGCCAGGATGCTCTCTGGTGTGAAAGCGCTCTCAAGACCGAAGGAGTCCGAGGACGTGTTCGCGTTTTTCGAAGATCACGAAGTACCGCAGGGGCGCCTGATGTTGGAACAGCATCTGGAGAAGCTACGCGTGAACGTGGCGCTGCGAGAGCGAGAAGCTGGCCGATTGGCTGACGCGCTTTAGATCAACATACCTGCCTTTTCACCCGATTCGGGACGATAAGCGAAGCCGGTTCCGACATGGGGCCGGCTTCTTGCTTTCGGGAACAAAATCGCATGGTTTTGCGTCTGTATAGATGTAGACAACAAATAACCTCAAAAAAATCGGACCGGAAAATGAATAACCAGAATAAGCTCAAGATCGCCGCTGCAACGCTTGGAATCGCAGTTCTCGTCGCCGCGGTAGCCGTGCCCACTGCGCTCGCACTCCGAGATGACGAAGTGGTCCCTCCGGATGCAATCATTGATCCCGATGCTTAGTCACTCTTCGCTGCCGGTGAATTGGATGTGGACTTGGAGGTCCAGGGCCGGGTCGAGTCGCTTTTCATTGATGGCGAGCCGGCAACGATTGCTGATGGCTCAGTGAAGGTGCTGCCAGACGGCTCGGTATCCATCAGCAATCCAGACGTGGAGCCCATGCCAATCCATGGCCAATCGCGAGAGGATGTTAACCCGACGGATGGGATCGTCATTGGCGAACTATTTCCTCCTCAGTTAGATCCTGCGATTGAAGGGCAAGTTTTCGGAGCATCCAGTGGCTCAGTTGGCCCATCTGTTGGTCCGGTGGTTGTGAGCGCTACTGACCTGCCCGACGCACCCCCGCTAGAGCCAGGAGTTGTGCGTGTAGTCCCGATCGGCTCGTTCCTGAACGACGTTCAGATCGACTAAATCTCGCCTCACGAATCCCCTCAGGCACGCCACAGTGGAGCAATTCATCGGGGCGTTTTCGTGCTATTCTTCGTGGAGTTCGTCAAGCGGCGAAACTTAGCAAACACGGCGAATCAACCGTGTTCATCAAGGAGGAAACGAGATGGTGCACATTGTCTCAGTGTTATTCGGCGCGTTCCTCCTGAACGATCGCTAACCCCCTCGGGGAGCGATCCAGCGCTTAGCGCGCCTGGTTCAGCGGGGATGTGTATTCAGATAACACGTCCACACACAGCAAGTTCGATTCATCTCGGATTGCGTATTTAGAAAGAACCAGATTGCCAAAGAAACTCACACCAAAAGAGATCGCGCGCAAGCGACGTCGAAGACGAGAGCGGCGCGATCACGCGGGTGCCCATGCCCAGACCGCAAATAATAATGAAGACCCGAACGCATCGACATGGGAAATAGACGCTACTGCAGGACAGGGAACAATTGTCTCCAGCCAAGGCATGGCCGCAGTGGTCAGGCGCGACGGCGGACTTGGCGATGGTTCCGCGGCGAACCTTCAGTCTGAGGAGTATCCGGAAGGCGTTGTACCGGGCGATCGAGTCGACGTTGAGGTCAATGATGGCCTGGCGAAAATCGTCCGCATACATCCTAGAAAAACTCGAGTTGCCCGATTGCGATTCGACTCATCAAGGGATGCTTCGCGAGGCTCGAACGAGCATGTCATCGCGGCAAACGTCGACATCGCAGTGATCGTTGCGTCTACAATCTCCCCGCCCTTTAGACCGCGTCTAATCGATCGCTACCTCGTGGTATGTGAATACGGAGGCGTGGAGCCACTGATTTGCATCAACAAGATCGACCTCGAACCGCCCAATGATGAAGCGCTATCGATCTTTCGAAAAGTCGGGGTGCCGATGGTCGCGATATCAGCAGAGACTGGCGAGGGGATTGATCTGCTGAGGGAGTGGATTAGCTCCAAAACCGCTGTACTTACGGGCCACAGTGGCGTTGGAAAGTCGTCAATCGCGAACGCCATTACGGGCACTGATATGCAGTACACCGGCTCTGTAGGTACGGAGCTGCGCGGGCGTCACACGACTACTACTTCCATGCTAATTGAGTGGTCCCCGGACTCCCAGATAATCGACACGCCCGGAATCCGGTCGCTGGGACTATGGGACATCAAGCGGGAGCAGGTGCCAGCCTACTTCCCTGAATTCACTGAACCGGCAAAGCTCTGCAAATTCCGGGATTGCCACCACGATACTGAGCCAGATTGCGGGGTGAAGGCGGCGGTGGACCGAGGCGACATCGCGGTGAACCGGTACGACAGTTACCTGAGGCTGGTGGGGGAGTGAGCGAGCCCCAGGTTCATAGTCCCGATCACCCTGCAAATGAACGTTTCTTAGATTTCTCTCATAGCGAACTGGGATCTGCACTCAAGATCGAAAACCACTCGCGTGATTTTGGCCGTCCCTCCATTGTCTGGCGATTGACGGCGGGAGATGGGTCACGTGCGTGGTTGAAGCACCACGAACTCCCTCAGCTGTACGAGCGCGAGTTGCTTGGCCTTGAGCTGTTCGTCTCGGCGCTCGGCCCACAGACATGGTGGCAATCGCCGAGTCTCATAGCGAAAGATGATGAGTTGGCGGTGATGCTGATGAGTGAAGTTGAAGGCGAATTACTCGATTCGACGCCGGTATCGTCGGACGAATGCACCCGTATGTTCGCGATGGCAGGCCGGTTTATCCGCAAACTTCATGATGCCGCATTGCCTGATCCAGAAGGTCTCGATATCAGTGAGCATCTGCGCGACCGCATGGAGCACTACCTAGGTGTCTCGGAGAGTTCCGTGGATGATCAGACTGCCGCGTGGGCTCGTGAGTTGATCGACGAGGCTTGCTCGGTCAAGGGAGGTCAACGTGTGCCGTGTCACATGGATTTCTCGCCTAGGAACTGGCTAGTTCAGCGAGGTGAAGAAGATACGGGGCTCGGAGTAATCGATTGGGAGCGCGCGCTGGGATCTATGGGTTCAGGACGTCTGGCGCATGGAGTACGACCATTTCCTAAGGGAGCCGCACCTGCGCGAGGCGTACTTTGAAGGCTACGGTCGCGAACCGTCTGAAGACGAGAGACTACAACTCAACGCGATCAGCCTGGTTGCGTCTATCGCAAGCATCTCATGGGCGACCGATCACAACGACGCCCAGTTCGTTGAACTGAGTCGTACGCTGATCGAACGCATTCGCACGGTTACAGGTTGACCGGCTTAGACGCATGTCGCTGACGAGCCGCATCCCGGCCCTATCGGCGTTCGACACACCCGCATTTAGGCGCCTCTTTGTCATCACCTTCCTAGGTACATTTGCGCAGGGAGCAATCTTCACGGCGCTGGGCTGGGTAATCGTGGAGGAGACCGGCTCGCCGGTGCTGGTGTCTCTTGTGATCACCACGTTTCTTGCGCCTCAGATATTCGCAGGACCGCTGGGTGGTGCGGCTGCAGATCTCTTTGGGAGAGCACTTATCCTGCGCTGGGGCATGGTATGCCGATCACTGTTTTCCATCCTGCTCGCGATAGCTTTATTGATTGAGCCGGGAGCGGTGTGGGCACTTCTCACCTTGAATGTTGTAAGTGCAACCGTGTCCGGCGGAACCGTGCCCGCCCGCCGCGCCCTGGTGGCCGATGTGGTGCCGAAGAAGGATCTCACCAGCGCCATATCCATGGAGGAGCTGGGTATTACCGTTGGATTTCTCACTGCGCCATTTTTGACTGGCGCGATCCTAATAGCGGTATCAGCGGAATATGTGCTGTTTGGTATTGCCGCAGCCTTCCTGCTGGCTGCAATTATCGTTCCGTCTATCGCATCTCAGAGCGATGCTGGTAACGAAGCGCTGCCGAAGCAGCCAAAATCAAGCTGGTCAATGGGTACCTTTGAGGTGTTCCGAGACGGCCTAGTCTACGCCTGGCAGAATCCTACGCTGAGGACGCTCCTGGCGGTTGGTTTCATTGGGGAGGTGCTGGCCTTCAATTACATCTCACTGGCGCCAATCTTCACCACGGATGTGTTCAGCGGGGGTTCCGGGCTGTTGGGCGCATTGCAGGGGGCCATGCCGGTTGGTGAGGCGATTGGGGTGCTGCTACTTGCCTCAATCGGGTATCGGCTGGTGAAAGCTGGTCGGTGGTTCCTTGTGGGGATGATTTCAGTTCACGTGGTGGCGATTCCGCTCGCACTTTCTTCTAATTTGCCGACAACGCTGCTCCTGCTGGTAGTAATAGGTGCCTTTGCGTCGCTAATTGGCGTTCTGCAATCCCGGGTGATCATTGAGGCGGTGCCGCAAGAGTCCAGGGCACGTCTCCTGGGCGTGCAGCAGATGACGTGGGGTGGTGGAGCGATTGGTGGGTTCACCGCGGGATTGCTCGCGGAAGTTTTCTCGCCCGGTTCCGCAGTCGCAGGTATGGCCGCGGTGGGACTGGTGCTGGTGGTCATCGTCGCTCTGGTGGGGCCGCAACTGCGGCGAATGAGCATCAGCTCGCAAACCGATTCAATCGAGTCGTAGTCCTTCACTGAGGTTCATGGAGGCGCTGTTCTCGGTGTATGCTCCCACAAACCATTAGCCGGAGATAATACCGTGAAGATCACCAACGTTGAAGCAATCGTCAGCGCGTCTGTAGGAGGAGAGCTACGGGGAGCCCGGCGGAACTACGTATATGTGAAGGTGGAGACCGATGAGGGCATCACTGGTTGGGGCGAGTCTACTTGCGGTCCGGTTACGGTCGCCAATATGGTCGACGAGATGGGCGCGACGCTGATTGGCAAGGATCCCGGTCGCATTGAGGAGCACTGGCAGGAGCTGTATCACCTGTATCACAACGTTCGTGGCGGAGTGATTCAGATGGCGGCAATCAGTGGCATTGAGATCGCGCTCTGGGATATCAAAGGCAAGGCGCTTGGTGTGCCAGTGTATGAACTGCTGGGCGGCCCGATGCGTGAGAAGATCTGGACCTACGGCCGATTCGATGGCGATACTCCGGACCTGGCGGTTGACCATGCGTTGCAGGAGGTCAGTACCGGGCTTACCGCGCTCAAAGGTGATCCCTTCAGGCATACGGGAATCTTCATTGGCGCCGAGGCTGAACGTGACGCAATCGCTATCGTCACGGCGGTGCGTGAGGCCGTGGGTGATGACGTGGAATTGTTGGTGGAGTGTCACGGTCGACTTAGCCCGACGTCGGCAATTCGGATTGGCAACGCCCTCGAAGAGCTACGTCCGTATGTGTACGAAGAGCCAGTGCCGCCGCAGAATATCGACGCAATGGCGCAGGTAGCGGCCGCAGTATCGATTCCGCTTGCCACCGGCGAGCGCCTTTACACCAAATGGGGATTTGTAGAGCTGCTGGAGAAGCAGGTTGTGGGCCTGATACAGCCCGACATCTGCCATGCCGGCGGAATTTCAGAGCTGAAGAAGATCGCTGCAATGGCAGAGGCGTACTACGTTGGAATCCAGCCTCACAATCCGTACGGGCCGATCAACACGATGGCCGCACTCCAGCTTGACGCCTGTACGCCCAACTTCATGATCCAGGAGGGTGGCCATCATCCTTGGTTTGACCAGATTGTTGTGGGTGAATTCCCGAAACAAGTCGATGGCTACTTTGATCTCCCAACTGGGCCTGGGATTGGGCTGGATATGGATGAGGATGCATTGCGCGCGAATCCGCCGGTGGAAATTCACCCACCTGAGGGCTACGTGAAAGCTGGTCGAAGCGCGTGGGGTTCCAAGCAGCAAACCATGTGGTCGTAGGCAACCCAGTATTCACAAGGATTCGAAATGCCGCAGGGTGAAATAAGTCTTCAGAGATTGCCCGACAATCCGATCATTGTTCCGCACATGGATGATCGGATGGGCGATAACATCAATGGGCCGTCGCTGATCAAGGTGCCTAGCTGGGTGGAGAATCCTCTGGGCCACTACTACATGTACTTCGGGCACCATCGCGGAACTTACATTCGGCTGGCTTTTGCCGATTTTCCGGAAGGGCCGTACATAACGGTCAAGCCGGGAGTGTTGGACGTGGCGGACTCATACTTTGTGCATCACATCGCCTCGCCCGATGTCCATCTGGATCACGCCAACAGTCGGTTTGTCATGTACTACCACGGGCGGGTTCAAGAGAATGATGGAACGCAGGCAACGCGCGTGGCTGTCTCAGACGATGGGATTCGGTTCACGGCGGCGCCAGAGATTCTGGGGGCACCGTACTTCAGGGTGTTTGACCATGACGGCTACTGGTATGCAATCGGTATGCCGGGAAGAGTCTACCGCTCGCAAGATCGACTCTCAGGGCTGGTGCAAGGGCCAACGATATTTCCGAGCAACGCTCGACACGTCGCGATTTTGATCCGAGGGATCACGCTGCATCTTTTCTACACGATGGTGGGCGAAACTCCAGAGTCGATCATGGTCGGTGAGATCGACCTGAGCGGCGACTGGATGGACTGGGAGGTTCGCAATAAACGGGAGTTGTTGCGCCCGGTGCATGACTGGGAGGGTGCCAATGAGCCGTTGGTCCCATCAGCGCGCGGACCCATCGAGTCCCCGGTTAACCAGCTTCGCGATCCGTGTGTGTTCGAGGACGGGGATGATATCTATCTGCTCTACGGCGTTGCCGGTGAGCAGGGCATCGCGATATCCCGGCTAGGATCCTAGCTCAGTCCGGCAGGGCATCGGCAAGGATTTCCACGATATGGCGTGAGGTCTTTGGCGTGTTGAAACCAATCTGCTCGCGGCAGCTAATTCCAGTGGTCGCAACCTCAACGTTTGATGCTGCCGCGCGCACAGCGGGAAAGAGCCGGTCTTCTCCCATTTGAATCGCAATATCGATGTGTTCCGACTCGTACCCAAACGAGCCGGCCATGCCGCAGCAGCCTGCTGATATCTCACTTGTGTGGAAGTTCGGGGGCAGATTGAGCGCAGCTACTGACTCCGACGTTCCGCTCAACGCGCGTTGGTGGCAGTGGCCGAAGAACTGAACTTCTTTCCCGGCATTGGACCAGTCGATCTGCTGTCCGCCGTCGTTCTGTGCTTCGACGATTAGCTCCTCAACCGTAGTCACTGTGGCTGCTACAGCCTTTGCCTTTGGATCGTTGCCCAGAAGCGCTGGCCAATCGTCTGTCATTGCGGAGACACAGCTGGCCTCGCAGCCAACGATCTTCACGCCGCGCTCAACATAGGGATGCATCAAGTCCACATTGTGGCGCGTGTTCTCGCCCGCCTGATCCAGCAGGCCTTTTGTGATCAGTGGTCTGCTGCAGCACTTTCGAGCCTTGAGGATGGTGACGGAGTATCCCAGCGCTTCCAGCAGATGCGTGGCCGCAATGCCGACGCTGGGATGGTTGAAGTTCATGAACGTGTCATGAAATAGGATCACCTCTCCGCGTGATCCCGTTGTATTTGGCCGGTGCTTCCGAAACCACTTCTGAAACGTGTTCCTGACGATTAGCGGCATTGGGCGCTCAGCGCTGATCTTGATCGTCTTTTCAAGTAGCCAACGCGTTGGTGCAGCTCGATTGACGGCGTTGACCAGCGGGGCTATTGGAGCCGCCAGCGCGTTAAGACGATGGATATCGCCCACAAGTCGGGAACGCAAAGGAACCCTATGGCTCTTGTAGTACTGATACATAAATTCGTACTTGATCTTCGCCATGTCCACGTTTGATGGACACTCGGATTTGCAAGATTTGCACTCGATGCAGAGATCGAGTATTTGCTTCAGTTGGTCGTTCGCAAACGACTTCACCGGGAGCTTTCCGGACATAGCCGCGCGAAGCGCGTTGGCGCGGCCGCGCGTGGTGTGCTCCTCTTCGTGTGTCGCCATGTACGACGGGCACATTGCGCCAGCGTTGAGCTTCCGGCATGCGCCCACACCGTTGCACTTTTCAATGGCGGCGGCGAAGCCCTCTTCCTCAGTGAAATCGAGTCGAGTCTCTATAGTCTCGACCTTATACTCAGGGCCAAACCTGAGATTTTCCTTGATGTCGGGTGTGTCGAATATCTTCCCCGGATTCAGGATTCCTTTGGGGTCGAATGTTCGTTTCACATCTCGGAATGATTCGGTTAGTTCCGGGCCAAACATTTTCTCGGTCCAGTAGCCGCGAACTATGCCATCACCGTGTTCACCGGTCATGGAACCTTCGAACTCTTTGACGAGATCCGCGATGTCAGACGCGATGTCGTGCAGCTTCTGAACACCGTCGGAGGTTTTTATGTTTATCAGCGGGCGGACGTGGAGGCAGCCAACGCTGGCGTGGCCGTAGTATCCGGCTTCCGTCCCATGCTTTTTGACCACCTCATCAAATCTGGCTACGTATTCCGGCAGGCGTTCGGGCGATACGGCCGTGTCTTCAACAAATGGCAGCGGCTTTGAATCGCCGGGGACATTCATCATTAGGCCCAGCCCTGCCTGTCGCATCGCAAGTACGCGCGCCTGCGCGGTCCTATCGTAGAGCTTGGTGAATGCGAAGCCCAGCTTTTCTCGTTGCAGACGGGCTTCAAGGTGATCCAGTTTGGACTTTGCCTCGTCCTCATCATCTCCGCTGAACTCAACAACCAGAATGTCCGATGGATCACCTTGCAGGAAGTCTAGCGAGCGAGCAAATCCCAGGGACTGGCGCGCCTGATTGATGATCATGGAGCCAATGTGTTCAACCGCGGCAGGTGAGTCGTTCAATGTCGCGACGGTTGCTTCCATTGCCTCGATCAGGCCGTTGAAATGGATAACCCCCATGACCTTGTGCTTTGGGATTGGCACCAGATTGAGCTTGGCGGCTGTGAACGCCGCAAGAGTTCCCTCAGACCCCACCATGAGTTCGGAAAGATTGATTGCTGTGCCACTATTGGTGCGATCAATGTTGTAGCCGCCAACTCGTCGCAGGATTTTGGGGAATCGCGCTTCGACCAGGTCCGCCGAGCGGGCAGATATATCTCTCACTCCGCGGTAGATCTCGCCTTCCAGTCCGCTAAGTGCGAGCTTTGCCTCCAACGCTCCTCCTTCAACGTTCTTGAAGACCGTTTGTAATCCGTCGGAGAGTGTCACGTCCATCTCCAGAACGTGGTCAACCGTTTTTCCGTAGATGATGGAGTGCGAACCGCATGAGTTGTTGCCCATGGCCCCCCCAACGTTCGCGCGGCTGGAGGTGCTGGGGTCAGGCGTGAACATGAGGCCATGCGATCGAATCTGTCGATTCAACTCATCCAGGGTGATACCGGGCTGCGTCCGAACCCAGTGTTCTTCTGGATTGATCTCCAGAATCTCGTGCATATATTTGGAAAAATCGATTACCACGGCGTGATTCACGGTCTGGCCGCTTAGCCCGGTACCTCCGCCTCGTGGGAGAACCGCGACGCCGTTGCGATTACAGGTTTCGATCACTGCTTGAACATCTGCGGCGTGGCTGGGGATGACAACTCCAACCGGCTCTATCTGATAGATCGACGCGTCGGTCGAGTAGAGCGCTCTGGAATACGGATCGAACCGAACCTCACCATCCACGGCACTGCTCAGTTCGTGTTGAAGCTGTGCCGAATCCGACTGCACCGCGGTTGTCACGCGAGTCCGGCCCGCTCTTTGAGCGCATCACGGAAGTCGAATGCCCTGTCGCGAAGACCGGTGATGTGTTCAGGCTGAATTGCAATCATCGCGGCGGTAAGAATGAAGAAGATGATGCCGTACACGTATCTCGCCTCGGTTGAGTTGAAGACCAGATGAGTCACGAATACGAGACCAAGGACACCCGCACCCATCCAACCGATTCTTAATTTGGCGATGAGCACGACGGCGAAGATGATCTGGGCGAGGGTCAGGAATATCTCAGCCTGCTGCCTGTCGTTCAGCGGCAGGGCTTGAGCTTCTCCAAGGCCAAGGCTAAAGGCGATAGGGAGTGATGCCACCAGGAGAGTCCACTGGTTCACTGAGGCGGATATCAGCGCGGCCATTCCAAAGAGCGGGTTGCCTCGCAGCGTGAAGATTGCAGCGACCAGAATTTCCGGTGATTCTGAAGCGAGCGGGGCCACCCACTGTACAAGGATGAACCGGTCGATGCCGAACTCTTCGCCAGTGTGGACCAGGCCATCAGCAAACGGTTCGGCCGAAATACCGACCACCGCTCCCGCACCGGCAAACAGCCCCAGTATGAGCACCCTACGCTTCACTTTCGAGAGCGCTGCAATCACCCTGGGCGGTCCGATCATGTCTTCTTCATGGTTACTATCGTGACTGGCTTTCGAGATCAGCCAGAGGTAGACGATGAACAGAACGATCAGGACACCGGTATCCCAGAGCGTAATCTCGGCACGCACGAATATCAGAATTGAGTAGAGGGCGGCCAGGCCAAGGACGATGATCTCTGGCGACAGATCTTTGGTCAGGTGAACGTAATCTTTCCGCCGCCAGTAAAACAGGAGAATGATTAGCGGCCAGCCGAATCCTGAGAGAAGTCTGTTGCCACCCGTCAGGTTTGCGGCTGGCAACTCAAGAGAGCTTGGCTCAGGGCCGGTGCCAGCGAGGAACGCTGGAAGCGCGGGGTCAACCCCGGCTTTCCAGGCGAACGTCATGTCTACGGCGTACTCCGGGAGAACCGTGAGCAGCGCGACAATCGCAATTGCAAGACCGGCTGAAATCTCAACTTGAGCGGCCTCTGCTGCCCACGCCAGCAGGAATGCGGCACCTACGATACCAATGCCAAATATGACCGATTCCATCCACGGCTCTGGCAGGTGGAGGATGGTCCGGTAAAGAACTGCGGGAAGCATCAGCGAGGCCACGATTCCCAGAATGTACCAGTTTTTTATTGGATGTCCCCTCGCGCGTCGCGGCCGACCAGTTCAGCCTGATTGAATCAGATCGCTATGTCAGAGTTGGCCGCAGCCTACCGAGTTTTGACGATCTCGTATGTTTGCTCACCACGCGGTGTCTTCACGGTGATCTTGTCGCCAACCGCCTTGCCCAGAACCGCTGCACCCACGGGTGACGCATTTGAGATCTTGGCGTTCAGGGGGTTTGCCTCATTTGGCTCAACAATCTGATAGGCCATCGGTCGTCCGCCGGTAACATCTTGCAGCGTGATATTGCTGCCCAGCATGACCATCTCTTTGCGAGCTCCGGTTCCGTCATCCTCAATAATTTCGGAGTGACGGAGGGTTGCTTCCGCTTCTGCGATCTTCGACATGAGCATACTTTGTGCTTCGCGCGCCGCCTCAAGAGGTGCGTTCTCACGGACGTCTTTATCCTGTGCTGCACGGTGGATCTGCTGGGCAAGCGATTGGCGCTGACTGCGGTACTCTTCCAGCTTCTGAGTTATGTCTGCATGGCCTTGTTTGGTCAGCCGAATAACCGGCGCGGCTTCCCTGTTTTTGGCCAGCGTTGATGCACGTGCCTTGCGAACCCGCAGGTGTTGGGCAAGTCCAACATTAATATGGCCCTGCTTCTTTAGATATGCGAGGAAAGCCTTCACTGCGGCCAGTCGCTCTGCGGCGTCTGGAGCGGTGCCGCGGGCACTGACGATATCTCCGTACTCACCAATTTCAGGAGGAGCGAGGGCGGAGACCAATCGGTCTGGACCTACCCATCTACTAAACCTGGCCAATTCTGGCTGCGCCTTCTGCTTATCATCGTCGCTGACAGTTTGAATGTATTCCGCAAGTGCGACTGTTATCTGCAAATCCGCCGGGGCGTCGGCCGAGACTTCAGGTTCGGTAGCCACTATGTATCCACTCCCTGTGTCTTAATAGATTGAGGCGTTGATCCGGTTGGCTCGTGGTCCAATAACTGGTCAAACACCAATTGACTATTATTGATTTTAAGTCCACCGGGGCCATCCCGCAAACGCGAGTTCAAAATCAGGTGTTAGAAACCGCAGACAAGCCCGCGGCTGGGCGTATAATCTCTAGGTTCACCATCAAGCAGAGAACTAATGCCAACACGAACTTATCAGCCCAAAAAACGTCGGCGAGCACGAGTCCACGGATTCCGACGCCGAATGCTATCCAAAGCGGGACGCAGGGTTCTTGCCCGTAGGCGCCAGCGCGGTCGTTCCGTGTTGACGGTCTAGTGGCGGTCACCAGGTGAATTCAGATGCTCAGTCGCGATCAGCGTCTGAGACGCCGCGACGAGTTCGAGTCGGTGCGGCGCCGGGGCAGGCGCGTTTCTAATCGATTGCTCGTTGTGACCGCGGCCCCATCCCAATTGCCAATCACACGCTGGGGGCTATCTGTAAGTAAGCGCGTTGGTGGATCAGTTACCAGGAACCGGGTTAAGCGTCTAATCAGAGAGAACGCGCGGACATTTGATTCCATACCCGGCAACGACGTTGTTGTCATAGCACGTTCTGGAGTGGCGGACGCTACCTACCTGGAGGTCCGTGAGGCGCTTAAAGAGTTGCTTCTTCGGACGGGTGTTATTGCTGATGATAGTGAAGCAGAAGGTAGCAGTTCGGACCGGGACTTGATATAACTAGCGGACACAGTTGGCATGGAGGCCAACAATCCCAGTTGGGGGGCACTGTGTTGCCCAACCAATAATTGATGAAATTCCTACCTCTTCTCCTCATAAAAATATATAAGCTCGCAATCTCTCCGTACTGGTCAGGCCAGTGTCGTTACGAACCCACATGCTCTTCGTTTGCTGCCGAAGCGATTGAGAGGCATGGGGTTATTAGGGGCATTCGGCTGGGAATCGGTCGGATTCTTCGCTGCCGGCCAGCTCATGAGGGTGGATACGACCCTGTGCCGGACCGCCATGAGCACAAGCATGATGGCCACCCTGAGAGCGTTCGATAGTGTTTTTCAACCGAGCGCCGCGGCGAAAGGCAAACAAGTGCAGCCGGTCCATCGTGTCCGCATTTCTGGTGATATCGCTGATTGCGACGATCGCATGCGCGGGTGGTCTCAGTCCATCAGGCGGATGGGCCGCTCCAGTGGTTACCGATGATGGGATTATTATTGGCGATAAGGATGGCGATCTGGTCCGCGTCAATCCAGATACGAATTCTGTAACAACCCTCTACCCCGGAGCCAATCTGGAGCTGGGTAAGATCTACGGCACACCGCTAATTATCGGGGACACGGTTTTCCTTGCCTCATACGATTGCAGAGGTAATGAGTGCGAAGCCAACGTATCGAGCATTGATCTCACAACTAGGCAACCCCTGTGGGACCGGTCCAAGCAGTACACGCCGCCCGGGCAGGACGATACCGAGCGCGTCGATTCCGTTCCGGAATTCAATATCGAAACAGAAATCGTTGGCCGGACGGTACTGGTCGGCGATACGCTGATTTTCGGGACTTCAGAGATTGGTGGCGAAAAAGATCCGGGTGGCTACCTTTTTGCGCTTAACTCAAACCCGGCCCTACAAGATTTCAGCCGAGTGAAATGGGCCTTTCCCACGGGCGATGCTGTGTTCAGCACTCCCGTGGTGGTAGACGATGTCGCGTACATCACATCCCTGGATAGGCATGTGTACGCGATCGATCTTGCTGATGGCATCACCAACGTTGGTGACAGACTCCTCTGGAGCTTCACCATGGAGGGCGCGATTGCAGCGACACC
Source organism: Dehalococcoidia bacterium UBA1151 (assembly GCA_002311865.1). Lineage (GTDB taxonomy): Bacteria > Chloroflexota > Dehalococcoidia > Lucifugimonadales > Lucifugimonadaceae > UBA1151. Next base: position 29,102 of record DBZV01000049.1, on the reverse strand, counting down.
GGTGGTGCAGGATGGCAAGCTCTACGTTGGCGATCTGAGGAACAACTTTTACTCACTGGATCTGTCCACACGGGCGCGAGCTGTCACCGGCGACACCATTAATCCGTCTACGGAATGGAAATACGACGCCAACGGTTGGGTTTGGGCGGAGGCCGTCATTGAGGACGGTATCGCCTACGTGGCAAATCTCGGCGGAGAGGTGCACGCCGTCTCTATCACCACCGGCCAGGCAATCTGGTCTGATTCCGTCAAAATTGAGGGCCAGATCGTTGCCGCTCCCACGCTGTATGACGGCCCACAACGGCCATCAGGTCGTGCACGAGACCGTCTTCTTGCCGTGCCATCAGGAGACCAGGATGTCTGGGTGATTGACATAGCAACTGGTCAAGAGCTTGGAAAGTTCGCCACCGCATCAGCCGTGAAATCGTCTCCGGTTGTTTCGGAATCAGTAATTTATATTCATACTCTGGAACGTGAGTTGCAGTGGTTCTCCACAAATGACAGGGCCCGGCTGGGCTGTCTGAAGCTGAAAAACGGAGAGGATTGCCGCTGATGGCCATCTTCGGGATTCTGTGGAATGAAATCATCATGCGGCCGATGGTCAACAGCCTTGCGCTGCTTTACGACTTGCTCTGGGATAACTTTGGCCTGAGCATCATCGTTTTCACGATAATCATTCGGTTCCTGTTGATACCGATGACGATCCGACAAACGAAGCAGATGAAGGCCATGAGCGGCCTTCAGCCCCGGATCAAGGCGCTTCAAGAGAAGTACAAAGGCAAAAGCCGGGAAGAGCGAGCTGGACTATCTCGCGAGACGATGGCGCTGTACAAAGAAAACGGCGTCAATCCAATTGGCTGTCTTGGTCCAATGGTAATCCAGATGCCAATCTGGTTTGGCCTTTTCCGAGCGCTCTTTAAAGTGGTCCCGCCCACCCCTGAAGGCCTGGCAAACCTGGACGGACTCTTCTATTCATGGAACCCGGCCCGAAATGGCGTTCCATTCAACAGTGATTTCCTTGGCATGGACCTGGTTGGACTGGTCTCAGCCCAGCCCGCGCCAATCAATATTTTGCTTCCCGTCTTGGTTGGCGGCTCAATGTGGTTCACCCAGAAGATGATGATGACGAAGCCGTCTGACGAAAGACAAGCCCAGACAAACCAGATCATGTTGTGGATGATGCCAATCATGTTTGGTTTCTTCACATTCCAGTTCCCAACCGGCCTTGCGTTTTACATTCTTGTGTCCAACGTGGCTGGCTTTGTAATTCAGTACTTCGTAACAGGACGTCAGAATCCGTTTGCATCGTCCGGGGCAGAAAGCGTGCCTACGCTCTCCGCCGTGGGATCAGGCACTACGGGTTCGGGCACCAATGACATGGAAGGGTCCCCCACTGATGCCGACTCGACAGTTCACAGCAAAGACCGTAGACGAAGCAACCGATCTCGCTCTCGAGACACTCGGTCTAAATCGAGAAGAAGTAGAAATCGTCGTCGTTAATCCGGGTCGCTCCGGAATACTCGGCTTCGGCGGTGAGCCGGCAGAAATTCACGTCACTCTGATAGATGAGCAGGTTGAAGAAGCGCCACCCGTTGAGGCGCAGCCGACTGAAGGTGATGAGGCATCTGATGAGCGCCCACAGCGCCGCAGCCGAGGCGGCCGCAATCGCCGAGGTCGTGGTCGCGGGAGAGGCCGTGGTCGTGCAGATTCACAATCTAGCGATGAAGATGCACCTCTGTCCGACGACCCAGGGGCGACTCCAGAGCCGGCTATGGTCGCGGATTCGGACGATGATTCGGAAGAGGCTAGCGCGCCAGTAGCGGCAACCAAATCGGAGCCACGACAGCAGCGCGAGCGCCGTGAACGTGAGCCCCGCCAGCCGGGTCCTGATCCAGAAGTGGAGAAGGTTGCCGCTGAGGTTCTGGACTATCTACTCGGTGCGATGGACGTGACCGTACAAACATTTGTGAGCGAAGAAGACAGCACGGATTCTGATGTGGCATTTGAGTTGGAGGGCGAAGACTCAGGTCTGTTGATTGGCCGCCGAGGGGAGACTCTCCAATCTCTGCAATTCTTGCTCAATATGATCATCAACAAGCGCATTGAGCGCTCGTGCTACGTCACGATCGACGTCGAAGGATACCGGGAGCGTCGCCAGGAGAACCTGGCGGAGACGGCCGACCGCGCGGCTGATCGCGCAGTTGGTTCCGGGCGTGAACAAACACTGCAACCGATGACGGCTGCGGACCGCCGCATCATTCACATGACGCTGGCCGACCACCCGGATGTCATGACTGAAAGCAGTGGCGAGGGAGACCAGCGCCGAGTCGTGATTCTGCTCAAGGATTAGCGTCCTGCATTAGTTAGCGCCAATCGG
>DBZV01000049.1:20589-26674 GCA_002311865.1 Dehalococcoidia bacterium UBA1151 | reverse complement strand
CCAATCGGCCGCGGGCAAGGAGCGCGCAATGCCAGAGGGTCGCAGACATACGCCCTCAGGAACGTTCGTTGCGGTGGGGCACTCTACCCGCGATGTAACCACCCTCGCCTCCGGAGAGACACTCCCGCCGAGGATCGGCGGCGCGGTGAGTTTCGCTGGCGCCACTGCGCGGCATTATGGACTAAGCGCATCGATCATTACATCCACCGACGATCCGGGAGAGTTACAGTCGCTGTTGCCCGGTGTGAATGTTGTCAACGTTCCATCAGACCAGACGACAACATTTGGAAACGACTACTCGTCTGGTGAGAGATCTCAAACACTATCTGCAATAGCCAGTGGAATTGGGATTGGCGATATTCCAGACAATCTTCGGAGTCCTGATATCGCGCTAATTTGTCCGCTGGTTCGTGAGGTAGAGCTTGAGTCACTTGCGTGGTTCCCTGACTCGATCACCGGGACAATATTGCAAGGCTTCCTTCGCAGTTGGGATCGCCACGGGAATGTCTCAACGTCTGCGATTGAGCCGCCGATGATGGAGCGAAAAATAGAGATCGCTGTGGTTTCTGCGCGCGAGCTCGATATTGCTCAGGCTGAGGCCTGGTCGAGCGCAGCCCGCGTCGTCGCACAGACCAGAGGCAGTGAAGGCGTTGGGATCTACGTTGATGGCGTTTGGACTGATATTCCAGTGTTGCCTGTGGTGGAGATCGATCCGACCGGCGCAGGCGATGTTTGGGCTGCGGCATATCTAATACGAATTAGACAGACCGCCGACGCAATCGACAGTGCCGTTTTCGCCACCCGTGCTGCGGCGCACTCTGTAACGGCGGTGGGACTGGCTGGTATTGAGCAGATACCGGTCGAGTGACCGCCGGGCTCGACACTAGCGCTCCTAACTCAGTACGAGCGTAGAATGCAGCGGTAGCTGGCCACTGTTTCCGGCCGATATCAATTGGTATGCGCAAGCTATTCGGGGCTCGATCGTGACTGTAACCAACTCCCGCGAAACTAACGAGCGAACTGCTGCTGAGCGTGAAACCGCGGGTGATCAGCTTTCAGCCATCTCAGACGCTATTGAGCGCATTGCCTCGGCGGTCGCAGAATCGGTTGTGGCGATCAAGATAGAGCGGCCTGGCCCCACGCACGCTCCCGGGTTTGATACGCGAAGCCGAGTTGGCAGCGTTGGTTCGGGTGTGATCGCCTCATCGAACGGCCTTATCGTCACCGCCGCGCACGTGGTGGAGCGTGCAGACCGCATCCTGGTGACCACGCCAGCGGGCGACGAGTTGGAAGCCGCGATAATTGGTCGCAACGAGTCGACAGATCTGGCGATTTTGCGAGTCGATGCCAGTGACCTCATCCCCATCGCGCCTTCGACCACACCGAAACGCCCCGGCCAGCTTGTACTGGCGGTTGGGCGCCCACCGATGGCCGGTTACGTGGTCACCAACGGTATTGTGAGTGCGGTCGATCGTTCGACGAAAACGTTCAGCGGCACACCGGTAAACGACCTGATCCAGACAACGGCCGCGGTAGAGCCGGGAGTGAGCGGCGGCGCGATAGTCGATAGCCGCGGAGCGCTGCTTGGGATAATCACCTCAGCAACCGATGCCACGCGATCGATCTCGTTCGCAGTGCCAATTGGCCAGGTGCTTGAAACGGTCAACTCTCTGGTCCCGGCCGCTGCTGGCATAGACACGCCGTTTCCGCATGATTGATGTCATCAATTGTGAATTCTGGATATCGCCGGATGAATACGATGGCGTGGTGGAGATCCCGTTTTCGAGTGCGATCGGCGAGTACACGGTTCAGTCAATCGTTGGGACCATTAAAAAGAAAGCGGAAAGTACTGGCAGCAGTCGGGTTCTATTTTTCAACGTAAACACGGATGCAGCAGAGCCGATATCTCGTATCGGCCTTCCCGGAATGGTCAGCTGGCTGTTCAAGTACCCGCAACCAACCGTTTTCTCAGTCGAGGGCGATGTCCGCGACTCCTGCCTTGAACTGGCGATGGCATGCGACCTCCGCGTGGCGGCACGATCAGCCACACTCGGAATGACACAACTCGTACGAGGTCACATGCCCGGAGACGGCGGCGTTTACCTACTCACCAGGCTCATGGGGCCGGGAATCGCCACGGACATGCTGCTCACCGGGCGAGAACTAACTGGTGAAGAGGCGCTCGAAAGCGGTCTGGTGAACTATCTCTCTGATGACCCGGCGGCCAAAGCAAGAGAGATCGCGAGAACCATCGCCAGTCACGGCAAACTCGCCTCGAAGTACGTGAAAGAGGCGGTAAATGCTGCGGGTGATCTGACGTTTGAGCAGGGTGCCAGACTGGAGGCCGACCTGAGTTTCATGCTGCACGGCACGCCGGAACGCGAGGCAGGTCTCGCCGCGTTCCGGGCTGGGCGTGATCCGCGGCCATGAGTTCAGGGTGGGAGACGGTGCTGCTCAAGGTTGATGGTGCAGTCGCCACGATCACGCTAAATCGCCCCGATGCGATCAACGCCTATAACATCCAGATGCGCGACGACCTGTGGGACGTTCTGGGAGCCATCGATGACATGCCGGATGTCCGGGCGGTCGTGATCAACGGCGCCGGGGAGCGAGGCTTCTGCGCCGGTGCCGACCTCACGGAATTCGGAACGGCGCCATCTCCGGATGTGGCCCGGCAAGTGCGGTGGGAGCGAGACGTTTTCGGCCGACTGACCAAACTGGACGCCGCGACCGTCGTAGCACTGCACGGGCACGTGATTGGCTCAGGCCTGGAGATCGCCATGCTCTGTGACATTCGAGTTGCCGCAGATAACTGCCGGTTCAGAATGCCGGAGACGCAATACGGACTCATCCCCGCTGCCACCGGCACTCAATCGCTGCCACGCCATATTCGCCACGGTCGCTCTCTCGATCTTCTGCTATCGGGACGCGTCATAAATACCAATGAAGCGCTAAAAATGGGACTTGTGCAGCGGACGGTCAGCCGCGAGAATCTCGACCGGTACTCACACGACCTCGCTATCGAGCTGGCGGCACTCGATTCGACTGTCATCGAACGAGTCCGACGCCTCGTGAGCGACGCCATTGACATGCCGGTGTCGCAGGCACGGCAGATTGAGTTGAAGTGGTCACGGAGTGCTCAAACGGGGAGCCAGTCCTGAACACATTTGATTTACTGCAAATTGCGTCGGCGATCGCACCCGACCGCGACGCATTTGTTACGGGTGAGGACGGCGAATCGCGATTCACATTCTCAGAAACCGAGGGCCGGGCAAGATCACTGGCCACTGGACTGCGCGAGCTTGGAGTTGTCGCTGGCGATCGCGTTGCCATGATGGAAGTGAACCGCTCTGAGCACGCCGAAGCCGTGTTCGCATGCTCGTTGATTGATGCCGTGTTCGTGCCGATCAACTATCGCGCTCGTGCCCATGAACTGGCCGGCATGCTGCACGAAGTGACTCCCCGGGTCATCATCGGCGGCGAACGATACGGCGAGGTCATCTCTGAGGCCATGGATGAGTCGAAGTCGTCCGTAAGACCCGTTGCCATCGGCCAATATGGCGATTGGACGAACTACAACTCCATCGTCGAGCATAGTGAGCAATTCTGGGACGCGCCACAGGCGGGTGATGATGATGCTGCAATGATCATGTTCACCTCTGGCACCAGCTCCCAGCCGAAGGGAGTTGTGCTGTCTCACAATAGCTTTTGCGGCTTCGTGCTGGCCAATGTAACCCCTGCCGACCCTGATCCTGAGACGGCCGAACGAACGCTCTTGACGGTGCCGCTCTACCACATAGCGGGAGTTCAGGCCCTGATGTCAGGCGTGTACGGCGGCCGGACGCTGGTGCTGCAGCCGCAGTTTGAACCGGCAGCATGGATGAGGCTGGTCCAGCGCGAAAAAGTGAATCGGGCGATGGTGGTTCCAACGATGCTAAAAACGCTGATGGACCACGATGAGTTCGAAAAATTCGATCTATCGAGCCTTGAAGTGATCACTTACGGCGCGGCCGCGATGCCGGAAGTGGTTCTGATGGATGCACTAAAGAAGTTCCCGGACGCGCAGTTCATCAACGCGTTTGGTCAGACGGAGACAGCCGCGACTATCACGATGCTTTCACCGGAGGATCATCGGCTAGTTGGGACGCCTGAAGAGATTGAGTTGAAACGCAAGCGAATTCGGTCGATTGGGCGTCCACTGGCGGATGTGGAGATTCAGATCGTGGATGACATGGGCGCGGAAGTGGAGCAGGGCGTCACGGGCGAAATCGTTGCGCGCGGCGACCGGCTGATGAAGGGCTACTGGAACATGCCCGACGCCACGTCTGGCGCGTTGCAGGGCGGGTGGCTGCACACGGGCGATCTGGGCTGGGCAGACGAGGGTGGCTACATCTTCCTGGCTGGTCGGGTACGTGAGTTCGTGAAGCGCGGCGGCGAGATGATTTCTCCCGAAGAGGTTGAAGAGGTCATCGATCTCCATGAATTGGTCTCGGAATCGGCAGTCATTGGCCTGCCAGACGAAAAGTGGGGCGAGATAGTTCACGCAATCGTAGTACCCGCTCCCGATGCCGCACCGACGGGCGAAGGGATAATCGCCTGGTGCCACGACCGCCTCGCCAGCTACAAGAAGCCAGAGGTCGTGCACTTCGTAGACGAACTACCCCGCACTCAGCTCGGCAAGGTAATGAAGGGCGAGTTGCGGGCGCGGTTTCACGAAGGCGGGTGATTGGGCATTTCCGTCTCCCCTGGTGGGAAAGGGGACATGCTACTGGGCCGCGACCGCCTCAGCGACGCGCTCTTCCGCTCTTGCGATGTATTCCGCAGACAGGTCATACCCGATATAGTGGCGGTCTGAGCGGGCTGCTGCGATGGCGGTGGCGCCGGTGCCTATGAAGGGGTCGAGGATTACGTCGCCTTTGAAGGTGTAGAGCTGGATCAGGCGGCGGGGTAGTTCTGGTGGGTAGGGCGCCGGGTGGCCTGCCTGTTTGGCTGACTGGGGGCCGAATGTCCAAACGGACTTCGTGTACTCCAGGAACTCATCCCTGGTGATGGTGTTTTCGCGCTTGTCGGGATTATCTCGCTTGAATGGCGGCTTCTGGAACACCATGATGTACTCGTGCGTATCTCGCAGCGTTGGATTCGAGGCGCTGAGCCAGCTGCCCCAGGCAGTGGACGTTCCGGCACCCGCGCTTTTATCCCAGATGATCTCACCGCGCATCTGGAATCCGATATCGGCGCCGTCGGCGATCACGTATGCGTGCAGCGGGATATACGGCTTACGGCCCAGGTTCGCGACATTCACGCATGCGCGGCCTCCGGGCACCAACACGCGGAACGTTTCAGAAAGGACGCGCGTCAGCAACGCGCGATAGTCATTCAGCGATAGGTCTTCGTCGTACTCCTTGCCCACGTTGTAGGGCGGTGAGGTGACCATGAGGTGTACCGAGCGGTCGGGCAGTTCGGACATCGTTTCGCTGGAGTGGTTGATCAGACTGTTCAGTATTTTGGCTGGGACTGCTTGCTCTTCCCCGGTTTCGGGTGCTGCCTCGCCTTCGTGGATGGCCCGTTCGTAAAAAGGCGAGGAGTCATGACTGATCCGACCGTTCGTGCCAAACGCGCTTGTTGAGGTTCGTGCGCGGTCCCAGGTTCCGTCGGGATTTTTCTTAGAGCTTCTGGCCATCCGCTGATGTTAGCGGTTGCCACGCCAGAACGCGAGCTTTTAATGTGACCTAATTGCCCTCAATTGCCGATGGCTCTGGAATTGACTCGTCGATTAGCTCAATCAGATCTTTCGCTTGCTTCTGGTCTTCGAGGCCCTTGGCGGAGATGCCTTCGTCGAACATCTGCAGGCAGAACGGGCATGAGACGGCGACCGTATCGCCCTCAGTCTCAAGGAAGTGTTCGGTGCGGATGTGGTTGACGCGTTTATCGCCGAATTCCTCCATCCACATGCGACCCCCTCCTGCGCCGCAGCAGAAGCCACGCTCGCACCGCCGGTCCATCTCGACCAGTTCCAGTCCGGGCACCGAGTTGGCGATATTCCGCGGCGAATCGTAGATGTCGTTGTGGCGGCCCAGGTAGCAGG
>DBZV01000049.1:5866-20518 GCA_002311865.1 Dehalococcoidia bacterium UBA1151 | reverse complement strand
TCGCCAGCGCGGGCAGCTTGTTCTCGTTGATCAGCCTCTCGACGAATTCAGAGTAGTGATGGACTTCAAGATCTGCACCCAGTTGCGGGTACTCGTTGAGGAGCGTGTTGAAGCAGTGCGGGCAGGTGGTGACGACCTTCTTTATGCCGTAGCGATTGAATGTTTCGATGTTCTGTTCAGCGAGAATCTGGAACAGATATTCGTTGCCGAGCCGCCGGGCCGGGTCTCCCGTGCACGTCTCTTCATTTCCCAGGACTGCGAAGTTAACGTCGGACTTCTTGAGCACGCTTGCCATTGCCCGGGTGACTTTGGCATTGCGTTCGTTCAGTGCCCCGGTGCAGCCCACCCAGAACAGCACTTCGGCGCCCGGGTTGGTCGCCATGGTTGGGATATTGAGCCCTTCCATCCAGTCGGTACGGGTCATTGTTGTGCCGATCCACGGGTGGCCGCGTTGTTCCAGGCTCTGGAGCGCGGCCTGTGCCGTGGCAGGGATTCGCGCCTCCTCCATCGCAAGGTAACGGCGCATGTCCACGATTGTGTCGATGTGGTTGATACCGACGGGGCACGCTTCAACGCACGCTGCACACGAGGTACACGACCACAACACGTCCTCGCCCACGGCGTCCGAGACCATGGAAATCTTCGGCTCCGGCGCGGCTTCGCCGTCCGGCACGTCCAGCAGGTCGCGCCCGCGCACGACCATATAACCCTTGAGGTCCTGGATGACCTTGCGTGGTGAGAGAGGCGCGCCGCTTGCCCATGCCGGGCAGTTGTCCTGGCAGCGGCCGCAGTTGGTGCAGGCGTCGAAGTTGAGGATCTGTTTCCAGGTGAAGTCCGGGAGATCTTTGACGCCGAACGTCTCCAACGTTTCAAAGTCGCCCATCGGCGCCAGCGCGCCGCGTGGCCGTGCCGGCCGCAGAAACAGGTTTGCTGGCGCAACGATGATGTGCATCATCTTGCCGAAGCCAACGCCGATATAGACGATCCACGATGTGTAAATAGCGGCATGCAGCCACCAGGTCACCTCGTGCGTGCTCTGCATCGCAGATGGGCTCATGCCAAAGCCATCGAAGACCTTAGCGAACAGCCAGCCAACTGGCGACCAGCCAGCGCTGCCCGGATTGAAAGCGGGATCGGCGGGATTCAGTTCGGTTGCGCCGATTCGCATGCCTTCCAGGAAAAAGCCCGTGAAGAGCAGGGCAAACATGAAGAGCAGGGAGTAGCCATCATCAAGGAACGTGTTCAGACGACCCGGCTTGATTACGTAACGCCGCCATGCCGCCATACCGATGCCAATCGTCGCCAGCAGTCCTCCAAATATGTCCCAGACGAAGCCGGTCTGGACTCGGAATTCAATCGTTGGGAATTCAGCATCAAAAAACTTTTCCCAATAGAACTCCACCGCGCCCAGGGTGGTCGCTATAAGCAGCATCGTGAAGCCCCAGAAGATGCAGAAGTGCATGATTCCGGCGTATAGCTCACGGCTGCGGGTGAACTTGCGATGAGCGAACAAGTCGAATGCCATCGTCTTGAGGAACGCCATCGTTCGCGACTGCCACGGTCCGAGATCTGGCTCAGCCTTTCCAAGTCGCCAATAGCGGGAGCGCCGCCACAGCCCATACGCGATAGCCACGGTGGCGATCAGCATCGTGGTATAGATGAACGCGCCGAACATTGGATAGCCAATGTTCCAGAAATCTTCTCTACCGGGCATGGTGGCCGAGATTACCTCAGGTCATAACAGTTGTGAGAGGGCCGCTACGCCGGGCAGGTTACAGGCAGCCGCTAGCTGTTTGCCAGCAACACAATCGATGCGGTTACGAGCCAGGCGAGGATATTGAGGATTAGCGGCTTGTCTGTAAGCAGTATCTCTTCCGGAGACTCTGCGTCCGGGGTTGGCTTCACGTAGATGAGATAGAGGTATCGGAATATGCCGTAAACCACGAACGGTATGGTCAGCATCATGCTGTTGTTGTCCGGAAGATTCGCCCCTGCGAACGCTCCACCAAACGTGTACAGCGAGTAGGCCACCAGCGTAGCGGGAGTGACCACAGTGGTCATCATGTCCAGGAAACCAACCGTGTACTCGTTGAGAATTGCCCTCTGGTCTCCCGCGGCATCTCCGGCGTGCACGAGCTCGGTACGTCGTTTGGCGATGGCGATGAACAGCGCGCCGAGCGCGGTGACGATATAGAGCCAGGGTGAAATTGTCAGATCCAGTGCCTTGCCAGCGATAACAGTTCCATCAATTGCTACTGACCCTGCAATGGCGCGAATGACAAAGCCACCGGAGATGGACATCACGTCGAGAATCACCTGCTGCTTGAGGAACAGGTTGTACGCCACCATCAAGACGATGTACGAAACAGCAGCCAGCCCAAACTCTGAGTTGATAAGGAACGCGAGTGCCAGACCCCCGGTGCCGAAGATTAAGCCGACGATGATTGCGAGCGGTACTGGTACAACTCCGGCGGCGATGGGCCTGAATCGCTTTTTCGGGTGAGCTCGGTCCTTCTCAACGTCAGCGATATCGTTCAGGATGTAGATTGAGCTTGTGACGAGAGTGAATATCCCAACGGCGGCGAGGTTTATGCCAATGATCCTGGCAACATCGCCAAGTTCGTTCGGCTCCCACCACTCGTTGACCGTGAAAAACAGTGCGACAAGAATCAGCCCGTTCTTCGTGAACTGACGTGGCCGCATGGTCTTGAACAGCCCCCACACCAAGGCTGCAATCCCGCGTCCCGGTATTACAGCATCTACCGCCATGCGACGATCATAGGCACGACAGGCCAAAAGGTGCAATCGTGAGAGTACGCAGAAAAAGATTAGATCGACTGCTTGTGGAGCGGGGACTGGCTGAGTCGATAGCAGTCGCGCAGGCAATGATCATGGCTGGCGAAGTGAGGCTGGGCGGCCGTCTGACCGCACGCGCTCCAACCGCAGGCATGCAGCTGGATTCGGATGCAGAAGTCATTTCCAAGCCTCGCCCAAGATTCGTCTCCAGGGCTGGGGAAAAACTTGACGCGGCTATCGATAAATTCGGGTTGTCAGTTGAAGGCCTGACCGCGCTGGATGTTGGTGCTTCCACAGGCGGATTCACGGACTGTCTGCTCCAACGCGGTGCTGCGATGGTGTACGCAATAGACGTGGGACACGGCCAGATCGACTCGAAGATTAGCGCTGATTCACGCGTCATAGTTCAGGAGCGTGTAAACGCGCGACACGGCATCGCGCTCCCGGAGCAAGTGGATTTGATTGTGATGGACGTTTCCTTCATATCCTTGACGAATGTGATACCGGCGGTGATTCCTAACCTGCGCGAAGGCGGACGCATGATCGTTCTTCTCAAGCCACAATTCGAGGCGAAACGGGGAGAGGTTGGGAAAGGTGGCGTGATTCTGGACTTGCAGCTTCGTGCACGAATCGTGGGCAGGTTTGCTCGCTGGGCAGTCAAAAATCGACTTCGCATAAGGAATCTGGCGCGATCTTCGGTTCTTGGTAACTCTGGGAACGAAGAATTCCTGATTCAGCTTGAGCCTGTGTACACCGGATAAGTTCTAAACCGTTACTCTCATTTACGCTCGCCAGCCGATATACTTGTTTAGCAACCGTCGGCGGTGGGTTCTGGAGGGGATCCCTGTCTTCTAACTATCCGGGTTACTACAGTGCCGGACCGGTCGGACTCTCGGGCGATAAGCCCCGGCGCCCGCTGATATCTGACACGCAATTTCATGATGGCGATAAGCCGCAAGACGAGTGCGGGATTTTTGGCATCATGGATCGCGAGAGTGATGTAGCTCGCGCTACCTTCTTTGGGCTGCATGCGTTGCAGCATCGGGGACAGGAGAGCGCCGGGATCGCCGCCTCTAACGGGCGACGAATCAAAGTCCATGCCGATAACGGACTTGTTACGCAGGTGTTCAGGGAAGAAGACCTCAAAGTCCTGACCGGCCATATTGCGATCGGCCACAATCGCTATTCCACCAAAGGCGCGACGCGTAAATACAACGTGCAGCCATATCTCATAAATGGCCCCGGCATTGAATTTGCATTTGGCCACAACGGCAACGTCATAAATGCTGGTGAGTTGAGGCGGGAGATGCAAGAGTGGGGCGTCACGTTCCGGACGTCGTCTGACTCAGAGGTAATCGCTCATCTGTTTGCAAATGCGCCGGGCCAAACCTGGGGTGAGCGCGCCGCGTACTGCATGCGTCGGCTCAAAGGCGCCTACTCGCTCGTCATCATGACCAACAATGAGCTTGTCGGAATCCGTGACCCACTCGGAATTCGCCCCCTGTGTATTGGGCGTGTGAACAACGGCTACGTACTGGCGTCGGAATCCTGCGCACTGGACAACCTCGGCGCAACGTTTGAGCGCGAGTTGGACCCTGGCGAAACCGTCGTAATAACCGAAGACGGCGTGCAGAGTGATATCTGGAGTGGCACAGATCGCAGCACACACTCCATGTGCGTGTTTGAGCACATCTACATCGCCCGCCCGGACAGCACTCTCGCCGGGAAGTTGGCGCACCGCGCGCGCCAGGCTATGGGCCGTGAACTGGCAAAGATGCACCCGGCCGAAGGCGACCTGGTCATTGGTGTGCCGGACTCAGGAATTTCACATGCCGTTGGCTATTCAGAAGAGTCTGGCATCCCCTATGGCGAGGGCCTGGTCAAGAACCGGTACGTGCAACGGACGTTCATCCAGCCCGATCAGGCCATGCGCAATCTGGGTGTCCGCCTAAAGTTCAATCCACTGCGAGACGTGATTGAAGGCAAACGAATCGTGGTGGTCGATGACTCCATCGTCCGCGGGACGACAACCCCGCGAATCGTTGAGATGTTGCGCAAGGCAGGCGCAACCGAAGTTCACGTCCGGATCTCCGCACCGCCAATCACGTCTACGTGCCACTTTGGCGTGGACATGAGCACCCTGGATCAACTTATCGCGGCAAACAACTCTATCGATGAGATCAGAGAGTTGATCGACGCAGACACTCTTGGCTTCCTGGATGTTGATCACTTGATGCGGGCGGTCGGCGTTCAAGATGACTCCTATTGCCGTGGATGTTTCACCGGTCGATACCCGATTCCGGTGCAGCTTGAGATGAGCAAAATGGAACTGGAAGAGCCAATGGGCGTGGAAGGCGACTAGCACACTCCCCGGATTCTCTAAATATCCCCGTCCTCCCGCCGTATACTTTGAATCTAGACACTTTTTAGTTAAAGGCTTCACTCAAAACGCCGATGACCGGAATCACTTATAGAGAAGCTGGTGTTGATCTTGACGCCGCCGCGCCAATCAAGAACGCGCTCATCTCAATAGTGGGGCAGACTCACGGACCTACCGTTCTACCCAATTCGGGTTTTTTTGCAGGTGGCATAGATAACCCAGACGATTCTGAGACGCTTATTGTGGCCAGCACGGACAGCGTGGGTACGAAGGTGAGAATTGCTGTTGCCGCCGGAAAGTTCCGGGCGCTTGGCAAGGACATCGTTAATCATTGCGTAAATGACATTCTGACCATGGGAGCGAAGCCGCTCTTCTTCCTCGACTACATCGGAATCGACAGTGCGGACGAAAAGCGAATCCTTGAGGTTGCCGAGGGCCTACGCGACGCGTGCAATGAAGCGAACTGCTCGATCATCGGCGGTGAGACCGCGTTCCTCCCCGGCGTATATAGCAACGGAGACTTCGATCTGGTTGGGTTCATCGTTGGCACGGTTCGGAAGGACGAGTTGCTGACGCCAAAGGAGACCATTCGGCAAGGCGATGTCTTACTGGGACTTCCATCAAGTGGCATGCATACCAACGGCGCGTCGTTGATTCGGCAGGCGTTCAATATTGATGAGAATCCGGATGTGCTGAACGAACGCCCGGGGGGCCTGCATGGCACACTTGGTGAGGCGCTCCTTGTCCCGCATCGGAGCTATCTGGACGCGATCATGCCGGTCATGTCGGACATTCGCGGAATGTCACACATCACGGGCGGCGGATTCCAGGAGAATCTTCCGCGCGTTCTTCCCGATGGCCTGGCCGTTCGGTTGGATCGAAGCAGCTGGGAGGTTCCCGCTCTGTTCAACGTCATTCAGGCGGCTGGCAGGGTGGACGAGGCTGAAATGTTCCGCGTATTTAACATGGGCGTTGGGATGATTCTCATCTGCGCTCCCGAGCGTGCTCCGTCCGTTCTGGCCGCTACCGACGGCGCATGGAAGCTTGGCTCAGTCGTCAGCCAATCAAAGACTTCTGGCAATAGCGTGGTCATCGAATAGTGGGATCTCAGAAGCGGCCAAAATTGAGAGGAATTACGTGGCCTACGCGTTACTGAGTGTTTATAACAAGAAATCGATAATCGATTTCGCGCGCGTGCTGAGCGAAGCAGGCTACGGTCTGATGAGCACGGGCGCGACGTACGAGACCATCTCATCTGCGGGTGGTCTTGAAGTCACACAGGTGGCTGATGTTACTGGCTCCCCGGAGATCCTTGACGGACGGGTGAAGACACTTCATCCCAAGATCCACGGAGGCATACTGGCCCGACGCGACGTGGCAACGCATGTTGCGGAGTTGTCCGAGCACAACATCACGGCGGTGGACGTAGTGGTGTCTAACCTTTACCCGTTTGTGGAGACGATTTCACAGCCGGATGTGGCTCTGGAAGACGCCCTTGAGAACATCGACATTGGTGGCCCTGCTATGGTGCGCGCAGCCGCGAAGAACTTCCCCCATGTGATCGTTGTGGTGGATCCAGGCGACTATGGCCGCGTTGGCGAGATGATCACTTCTGGCGGCGTGCCGATGGAAGAACGTCGCAAGCTCGCCGCGAAGGCGTTCCAGCATGTGGCCCATTACGACACGGTGGTGAGTTCGTACCTGCGCGGCGAGTCGCTTGGAGACGGAGACTTCCCATCAGAGTTCACTGGCGGCTGGAACCTGGTTTCGAAGCTGAAGTATGGTGAGAACCCGCACCAGAGTGGCGCGATTTACTCAGCTCCGGGCACGCCGAGTGGCGTCGCTGGCGCTGAGCAGCTTCTTGGTCCTGAGCTTGGATATATCAACTATCTGGATGCCGATTCTGCATGGCGCTCTGTTCAGTCGCTGTCAGACACGGCCGTCTCTATCGTTAAGCACGCCAATCCCTGTGGCCTGGCTATTCATGAGGATCAATCTGAGGCGTTCAGACGGGCACTTGCAGGTGATCCGGTATCCGCATACGGCGGCATTGTGGGCTTCAACCGCAGGGTCACTGTCGATACTGTCGCGGCCATGAAGGGGACGCTTTTTCACGTGGTGATTGCGCCCGGATATGAGCCCGATGCGCTTGAGGCGCTCTCCAAGCGCAAAAGCGCGCGCGTGCTGCGCGTCAATCGGCCAAGTTCGCCCGCTCTCAAGGTTCATTCGATAACCGGCGGACTGCTGGTTCAATCTCCAGACACCATCCCTGAGACGCCGGATGATTGGGAAGTGAAGACGGAAAAACAGCCAACATCGGAGCAGGTGCGAGACCTGACATTCGCCCTGCATGCGTGTGCCATGATCAAATCAAACGCCATCGTGATGGTCAAGGATCAGGCGATCATGGGGATGGGAGCCGGGCAACCCAATCGCGTGATGAGTGTGGAGATATCTGCTCAGTTGGCTGGTGATGAGGCGAACGGCTCAGTGCTTGCATCCGACGCCTTCTTCCCATTCCCAGACAGCATCGAGGCGGCTGATGCCGCGGGTTGCACAGCGGTCATCGCCCCGGGTGGTTCTATCCGAGATGGGGAGGTCATTGAAGAGGCCAACAAGCGAGGAATCGTGCTCGTTTTCACCCCCAATCGGCACTTTCTCCATTAGGCACTCGGTCAGCGAAGCGCAGTGGCTACTACGGTTGATGTAATTATTCCCGTGCTCAACGAAGAGCACTCTCTTCCGCGCTGTGTTGAATTGCTGCGGAGCTTTTTCGGTGAGCATCCGGATCGAGTGTGGAGCATTCTGGTGGCCGACAACGGCTCGATAGATAAGACCATCGAAGTTGCGACCAGCCTGATGAATGATTCCGGAGACCTGCGCATCACGCACATTGAACAGCGTGGACGTGGCCGAGCGCTCAAAAAAGCGTGGCTTGAAAGCGATGCCGACGTAAGGTGCTATATGGACGTTGATCTATCCACCGATTTGAAGCACGTGCCGGAACTGGTCAGCGCTATTGCCGACGAAGGCAACTCTCTGGCGATCGGCTCAAGGTTGATGGGCGACTCAGATGTGGTGAATAGGACGCTCAAGCGAGAGATCACTTCTCGTGGTTACAGCGCGCTATTCAGGACGATGTTTTTTACAAAGTTCAAAGATGCGCAGTGCGGTTTCAAAGCGATCTCCGCCGACGCAGCGAATGCACTGGTCCCGCTGGTCAAAGATAACGCCTGGTTCTTTGATACGGAGTTGCTGTTGATTGCGCAAAAGAATGGTTACTCGATCAAGGAAATTCCTGTGCGGTGGGTCGATGATCCTGACTCTCGAGTCAAAATCATTAGCACTGCGTGGGAAGATATTAAAGGCCTGTTGCGACTTAGATTTGGCGGTAGACCAAAGGTCGCAGGCCGGTAGCAGACATGGCCGCGGTCAGGTATCGTGCGGTGTGCCATAAGCACTGCATCGCTCTGCCGGAATCGCGATTACACTATTGAGGCGCCAGCAAGATTCCGATCAAAAATTCGTGACACAAACACCTGACCCACGGGGAAGATAGTTACCGAGCCCATGACAACACGAGACTTCGAGATTGCGAACTCCGTACTGGTAGGTGACACGGCGGACGTCTATTTCCACCGCACCATGACCATTCTCCGTAATGAGGGGATGAACCCGGAAGTGGTGATGGAGTTTACGCCTGAGCGCGGGGGTGTGCTGGGTGGAATCAACGAGGTGAGATCGCTTCTCACCAAGGTCCTGCCTGAGACCGGCCGTGAGGTGTGGGCACTTGAAGAGGGCTCTGCCGTCAATCGTAAGGAAGTCTCGCTCCGTATCCACGCGCCTTACGTTTCATTTGGACTGTATGAGACGGCAATCTGCGGAATATTGGCATCATGCACAGGTTGGGCGTCAGCGGCGCGCGAGTGTGTAGAAGCTGCTCAGGGTATCCCAATCGTTTCGTTCGGAGCCCGTCATGTTCACCCCTCGGTCGCGGGCATCATGGAGTACTCGGCCGTCGTTGGCGGCTGCGTCGCGCCGTCGTCCGTTCTCGGCGCTCGATTGACCGGACTCACCCCATCAGGGACCATGCCTCACGCACTGGTTCTGATCATGGGTGACACAGTTCGCGCCATCCAGGCATTTGACAGGCATATGCCACCGGAGACGCCACGGGTTGCCCTGGTGGACACGTTCCACGATGAGACTGAGGAGTCGCTGGAAGTTGCTCGCGTCATGCGAGAGAAGCTTCGCGGCGTTCGACTGGACACTCCAAAGGAACGGGGTGGCGTCACCCCCGCGCTCGTGCAGGAGCTTCGCGCTCGCCTTGATCAGGCCGGATTCAGCCACGTCGACATAATCGTGTCAGGTGGAATGACGCCGGACCGGGTTCGTGAGTTTGTGGAGACGGAATCCCCGGTAAATGTCTTTGGCGTCGGGTCGTACATAAGCAGCGCCCCGTCCAACAATTTCACGGCAGATATCCACGAAATCGAAGGCCGGCCGGCAGCAAAGCGCGGCCGTATACCGGGCATCACTCAGAACGGGCGGCTTGGAAGAGTCCTCTAGGATTATCCAGTCGACGCCAGTTCGAGCCTGACACAGTTGTTGGTCTCAGAAGAGACTTTGGCCCACTCAGCGATACGGTAGCCTGCCACCCACGCGATTCTGTCATTCAAAAGCACCAGCGGAATACGTTTGCGCCAGTCGCGGGGCACTTTGCTATCGATAAAGAAGTCTGACAGCTTCTTCTCTTCAGACATGCCCAATGGCTGAAATCGGTCACCTTTAATCCAGTTCCGCACTATCAGGGATTGGCCTGCCGTTTGCAAGTCCAAGTAGGCGGTCGACTCAGAAATATCTGATGTGTCAGCTGGTGGTTCAATCAGTACTGCGGTGAGAGTTGAAGTGGAGTCCAACGCCAGCCAGCCAGGCACTTCCAGGATCACCTGATCATCAATCAGCAGATAATGGTAGTCGATCGGTTTCGGACCCCTGCTCAGAGTGACGTTCTCATATCCAACTGTCGCCACTACGCCCGCGGGCAGTTCGATCGATAACCCCGCACCATTGCGAGTCGCTTCAAGTATCGCTTTGATGTGGACTGTTTCGAGCGTCTGCCGATGGCTCGGATCCAGGATGGAAAATGAGCGTTGAATGAGGCGGGTCTTCACCGCATTTGGGACCTGGTTTAGCAGCGCAAAAGGTAACAGCACTTCGCCGTCTTTTTGGCTTACGACATCCCACTCGTTATCCACGATGGCCTCAAGCGCCGCGTGATCTGCGCCTGCCGCCTCACCCAGCCTGATCAGCGCCTCTGAGACTGATGGATTCAGCTCCTGCAGTTCAGGCAAGATTTTGTGGCGAATCCGGTTTCGGGCAAACGAGAGATCATCGTTGGAGGAGTCGTGACGTGTCTTGATGCCCACCAATTTGCAGTACGCGTGGGTGTCGGATTTACTAACCGNNGTAGTGGCCGCACAAGTCGAAGATGTTCCGAATCTGTCTCACCCGGGACAGATCCATTCGCCTTGATACCCCGCAGTCCAGCGAGGCCACTCCCTCGAACGATGTGGAGCAAGATCGTTTCGGCCTGATCATCACTGGTGTGTGCGGTGGCGATAGCCGTTGCTCCGCGCCGTCGCGCTGCATCCGCCAGAAATCGGTAGCGCATGGTGCGGGATGCCGCCTCAAGACCGCCGCTGTGGTTTTTGGCGAATTCAGCCACATCCCCGGTGCCGATCTCACAGATGATTTCTCTTTCAAAGCAGAAATCTCGGACGTAGCGGGCGTCGCCTTCAGCCTCGGGTCCGCGCAAACGGTGGTTGAAATGAGCTACCGCGAACTTCGGTGCCAGGTCGCTGGAGGTCTGACGAAGATTGATCATCGCGGTCAGCATCGCCATGGAGTCTGGCCCACCCGAAACCGCGAGCAAGATGGATTCCGTGCTCGCGACACCGCACACCGCCAGCCCATCTCTGAGTGCCGTTTCAAACGGATCGACGCGTGCCAAAGATCGCTTAACCAACGGGCTGAGATTCGGGCGTGGTGGACAACGGAACGCGTACCTCGACGCGCGAAATTTTGTTCCCCTCGACGGTGGTGACCCGAAATCTCAACTCGTTGAAACGGAACCGATACCCGTCCTCGGGGATTCTTTGAATATTTTCTAATACGAACCCAGCGACGGTGTTGTAATCGCCGTCTGGAAGATCCAGATCCAGCCGGTCATTTGCCTCATCAATCGACATGGCTCCATCGAGTTCGAAGGTATTTTCGCCAATGCTTATGATCTGTTGAGAAGGCTTGAGTCCTTCTTCACCGGTCCGTCCAATGATCAATTCCAGGATTCGTGTGAGGGTGACTACACCGGCGATACCACCAAACTCATCGACAGCCAGAGCAATCTTGTGGCCTTCGCCCTGGAGCGATTCGAACAAGTCGCGCAGGCTGGCCGACTCAGGGACAAAGTACGGCTTGCGCATGAGGTTGGTCACGGGCCTATCGAGATCGTCGGGATTCTCAGCGAGCGATTGCATGACATCCTTGATGGAGAGGATTCCTACCACATCGTCCTCATCATCTTCGAAGACTGGAAATCGTGTGTGCTGAGTTCTCTGATAGAGCTTCAGGAAGTCTCGCACCATGGTTCCGGCTTCTACCCAGATGATCTGGTTACGTGGGCTCATCACGTCAGCAACCTGCATTTCGCCAAATCGAAAGACGCTTTCAAGCATCTCTCCTCGAGCGGCTTCAACAGTGCCTTCTTCTTCCCCAACGTCGATCAGCATTCTGAGTTCGCCCTCAGTAATGGTGGGGGTGATCAGCGCCTGTTTGCCGCCCATGAGGCGGACAACGAGGCGGGGGAAAACGGCGAAGAACCACACGATTGGCCCGGTCGCGAACATGAGGTACAAGACGGGCCGTGCTGCGATCAGTGACCAGCGTTCATTCACAAGGGTGGCCACTGATTTTGGCGTAAGTTCCCCTGCAATAACAATCAAGACCGCGGCAATAGCGGTTGCCAGCGCAATGACGAGCCCGTTATTGCTATCGAATATCTGAATCGTTACGCTGGTGGCAACCGCGGTAACCATGATATTGAGCACATTGCCGGTCAACAGAATAGAGCCGAAGAATCGTTCATGTTGCTCGGTTACCCGGATGGTTGCCTCCGCACGCGGGTCCCCTTCTTCGGCAAGCCGACGCATTCGAACCTTGTTGACCGATATCAGTGCCGCTTCGGACGCGCTGATGAAGGCGCTGCCCAGCAGCCCTATGACGATAACGATGATTGCGATCGGCACTTCTGGCCCTCTCTGCCCGGTTCGAGCGAGGAACGCGAATCGGGATGTGCGCTATGTAAGGGAATAGTTCCCTTTAAGAATTCTAGCGCAGTGGCGGAAAAGGCCTGCAGTGAGGCTCAATTGGCGTCTACTGATCCTCAGACTCTTCTGATGTGGCGGCCTCGGCTGCCTCTGTGGTTGCTTCGGGGACAAGTGTGACAACATCAAATGATGCTCGGATAGCTGCGTCTATCTCTTCTCGAGCATCCTCATTGTTGATGAGATACTGGCGGGCAGCTTCACGTCCCTGACCCATTCGGACCTCACCATGAGAGAAGAACGATCCATTCTTCTTTAAGATTCCGGTCTCCAGTCCCATATCGAGCAGAGCGCCTTCGCGGCTGATGCCACCATTGAAGAGAATCTCTAGCTCTGCGGTCTTGAACGGTGCAGCAACCTTGTTTTTCACCACGCGAGCGCGAATCCTGTTGCCGATCACATCAGAGCCAACCTTGATCGATTCCATACGCCGCAAGTCAATCCGGACGGATGAGTAGAACTTGAGTGCCCGGCCACCAGGAGTGACCTCCGGGCTTCCGAAGAAGACGCCAACTTTTTCACGCAACTGGTTGATAAATATAACTACAGTGTTCGTGCGTGCAACGGAGCCGGTCAACTTTCGGAGTGCTTGTGACATCAGACGGGCTTGAAGACCGATATGAGTGTCTCCCATCTCGCCTTCCAGTTCCGCGATAGGTACTAGCGCAGCGACACTGTCAATGACTACAACATCCAGAGCGCCTGAACGCACGAGGTAGTCGGTGATTTCCAGAGCCTGCTCGGCCGAGTCGGGCTGTGAAATGTAAAGGGCGTCAACATCCACGCCACAGAGTGCCGCATATGCCGGGTCCATCGCGTGCTCGGCATCGATATATGCAGCGGTGCCTCCGGCGCGCTGCGCTTCGGCCACAATGTGGGACGCAAGCGTCGTCTTACCGCTGGATTCAGCTCCGAATATCTCAATGACGCGTCCGCGGGGAACACCACCCACACCAAGAGCCATGTCCAGAACGATAGAGCCCGTGGAAATAGCACTTACTGAATGAACCCGGGACTCGCTCATCTTCATGATTGAGCCGCGGCCGAATGCCTTCTCGATCTGGCTTAGAGCCAGGTCCAGTGCCTGATCACGATCTGATGCTTTGCCGTTCAAGCTGATTGAACCATCCTGTAGGTGGCGGGAAGTCTTCTTTTTTGATGCGGGCATTCTGTTCTGTCCTACGTTACCGTATGAATCATCGGACCCCAATCCGTCGGGACGAACTGAGGCTAGCACATTTGTTCTACTCCCCCAAACACCTTATGTCACAAGAATAAACATGACTCAGATTCTGCGGCAATCTTCGCGTTTCCCCCGTGGTTCTGAAGCAACTACTATGTGGAGGACCCACGCTATTTGAACGGATTCTGTGTTGATGTGACGATAGATCCTGAAGCGTTGGGGAGACGAGCATGACTGACACACTGCATACGATCAGCTTCACAAAGAAATCAGCGGCTGAGTTCTTCAAGGCCCTTGAGTTGGCAGAAGTCAAAACGGTGGTGGACGTTCGTATTAACAACATATCCCAACTCGCCGGATTCACCAAAAAGGACGATCTCGCGTTCTTTTTGCGTGAGGTTTCAGGCGTCCGTTATATTCACGAGTTGAGCCTTGCTCCAACCCGGGAGCTCGTCAAGAGCTATCGAGGCAGGAAGATTGGCGGCGATGAGTTTTCTGCTCGATACCTAGAGTTGCTGCGATCAAGAGGAGTCCACGATCGGCTCGATGAATCCGACTACCGGGCCAATACGGCACTTCTGTGCTCAGAGCCGGATGCGGCGCACTGCCACCGCCGAATCGAGGCTGAGTATTTGCAATCTTCCTAGGGTGATTTCGAGATCGTCCATCTTTAGCCCTTTGTGTGGTTGTCGAATGCGACGTATGTGAATCAACGGCGTCATTCAAGAAATAAAAGAAAGGCCCCGATGCTACATCGAGGCCTTCTATCGACATTGGTTAGTCGACGGGGACTACCAGCGGCGTCCGCCGTCACCACCACCACCGTACCCGCCACCGCCACCGCCACCATACCCGCCACCGCCACCGCCACCGCCACCGCCACCGCCACCATACCCGCCACCGCCACC
>DBZV01000049.1:5670-5847 GCA_002311865.1 Dehalococcoidia bacterium UBA1151 | reverse complement strand
TCTTCGCGAGGTCGGGCTTCGTTGGCGTTTACTTCACGACCATCAAGCATTGTGCCGTTGATCGCGGCCATGGCCGTGCTGGCCTCGCCGTTTTCTGGCATCTCAACGAAACCAAAGCCACGTGAGCGGCCTGATTCCCGGTCTGTGATTACACGAGCGGAATCGACTGCGCCGTGA
>DBZV01000049.1:5094-5558 GCA_002311865.1 Dehalococcoidia bacterium UBA1151 | reverse complement strand
TACTTACTCCTCCGCAATAGCGGATTGCTATTTCGCATCTAACCGCGCTCAAGGTCCTTGGGTTCGCGGTGTGCGTATCCGGGGAGCATGTGCAAGATCTATGCGCACGACCACAACATATGCCGTAAAAATTGTGATCGCCAAAAAACGTTACGGCTCCTACATTCTATCAAATGGGTAGATTTCAACAATATGTGTAAGGCGGGTGTCAGCGATCTAAGTGGTCGGATCGGACGAAAATCGGAAACAGATCGGTCCTCCACTCGTGAAGTCAACAAGAACTCAGAGCGGAGTTGTGCTACTTCGCTTATGATGCCCGCACTATGCCAACTGAGCGTGTACAGCGGCGAATTGACAGGCTTCTTGATCAGGCTGACGAGGCTCTTGAGGCCAACGACTGGCAGAAGACTGTAGAAATATATCGCGCCGTCCTCAAGCTGGACAGCGAGAACGGTGATGCAGCG
>DBZV01000049.1:418-4968 GCA_002311865.1 Dehalococcoidia bacterium UBA1151 | reverse complement strand
CTGGGCGAGGGCGGCAAGAAGAAGGTCTACTTAGTCCACGATATGACGCTGGACAGGGATGTTGCCTTCGGACTGATCAAGTCTGAGGGTCTTGACGCGGAGGCGCGGCAGCGGATCACTCGCGAGGCCCAGGCGATGGGTCGGCTGGGTGATCATCCCAACATCATGCCGATTCATGATCTGGGTGACGAAAACGGCCAGCCCTACATGGTCCAGCCGCTCATGGACGGGGGCGATGTTGGTGCACTCATTGAAGGTGCAGAGGACGGTCGGCTGCCTCTTGAGGAGGCTCTACGACTTGCCAGCGAGATCTGCCGAGGACTGGAGTTCGCCCACTCCCAAGGCATTATTCATCGCGATCTGAAGCCCGGGAATATCTGGCTCACCAGCGATGGTACGGCCCGCATTGGAGATTTTGGATTGGCGATCTCTCTCGACCGCTCGCGGCTGACGCAGGAAAAGATGATCGTGGGGACGGTGTCCTACATGCCGCCTGAACAGGCGACTGGCGGCGAGATCAGGGCTCAGGCCGACTTGTACTCACTGGGTGCGATGCTCTACGAGATGGTGACGGGGCGTCCGCCGTTCATGGGCGACGATGACATCGCCATCATTGGCCAGCACATCAACACTCCACCCGTGGCCCCCCAGTGGCACAACCCGGATATTCCCGCACAACTTGATTCGCTGATTATGCGGCTGATGTCCAAGAATCCGTCAGAACGGCCGGATTCAGCCGCCGATGTCCTCTCAGCCCTCGATGCAATGGATGTCACTCTCCGGGTAGATTCGGCTGAATCCGATGGATCAAAAGGTGGCTCCCTCGACTCAATGGCGGGGGGCGTCTTTGTTGGCCGTCACCGTGAGGTGGATCAGCTCAAGGCGGCGTTGGAGAATTCATTGTCAGGGCGGGGCGCGATGATCACCCTGGTCGGCGAGCCTGGCATTGGTAAGACTCGGACCAGTGTGGAACTTAGCACGTACGCAGGACTTCGCAACGCACAGGTCTTGTGGAGAGGTTGTACGAGGGATCGGGCGCACCTCCGTATTGGCCGTGGGTGCAAGCGATACGGAGTTATATTTCTACCCACCAGCCCGACGAACTCCGCTCTCAGATGGGCAGCACCGCGTCGGTGATCGCCGAGATTGTTGACGACGTAAAACAGCGGCTGCCCGAGGTCCAGCCCCCTCCTGAAATTGATGACCCGGACTCGGCTCGGTTCCGATTGTTCGACTCCATCGCGACCTTCCTGAAAAATATCAGTCAGGCCCAGCCACTATTGTTGATTCTGGATGATCTGCACTGGGCCGATAAGCCGAGTCTTATGTTGCTGGAATTCATAGCCAGGGAGATCGGGAACAGCCGCATTCTTCTCGTTGGCACGTATCGGGACATGGAGTTGAGCAGGCGACATCCGCTTTCGGTCACTCTGGGCGACTTGACGCGCGAGCGTCTGTTCCAACGTGTTCTGCTCCGAGGTCTAACGCGAGATGATGTAGCACGTTTCATTGAACTTGCCGCAGGTATTGATCCGCCGAGAGGACTGATCGATGCTGTCCATACACAGACGGAAGGCAATCCCTTTTTTGTTACTGAAACGGTTCGTTACCTCGTGCAGGAAGGCGAACTTGCGAGTGGCAGTGTCGGTGATCGTGATTCATGGACGGTTCGCATCCCAGAGGGAGTACGAGAGGTAATTGGCCGTCGGCTGGACCGGCTTTCCGAACGGTGCAACGAAGTGTTGACGGTCGCTTCGGTCATCGGACGGCAATTCACGTTGGGTCAGCTTCGATCTATAGTCGAAGATATAACGGAAGACCAACTACTTGACGTCCTGGATGAGGCCCTCGCAGCCCGGACTATCGAAGAGATGACCGACACCATCGGCCTGTATCAGTTCACCCACGCGTTGATCGAGCAGACGCTGGCGGACGAATTGTCGATCACACGTCGTGTCCGTCTCCATGCCCGCATCGCCCAGGCTCTGGAAGCGCTGTATGGCAGCGCTGCGAAAGAGAACACACAGGAGTTGCTACGCCACTTCACCGCGGCGGAAACTCAGCTGGGCGTGGACAAGATCGTGGAGTACTCGCTGGCGGCCGGTGAAATGGCAATTGATGGCTACGCCTATGAAGAGGCGACAACGATTTTCGAACGCGCTCTGGCAGCGCATGAGCCTGATGAGATCGACCAGACCAGGGCGGAGCTGCTCTATGGCCTGGCCCGGGCTGATTTCGCAAGACTCGAATACTACGGGCGTGGATGGGATGCATTTCGAGAATATTTCGAGAAGACCGGCCAGAGATCACGGGCTCTTGCTATCGGTTTCCATACACCTCCAGATGGATTCCGACTCCCACAGCAAAGTCAGTTGACGGAACGGATTCTAGGGGTTGCGGAGAAGGGGACCTGGGAAGAAGCGCGAGCCCAGGTTCTACACGCCTGGACCGTGAGTGTAGCCGACGGGGATATTGAAGTTGCCACGCCTCATCTTGAGCAAGCCCTCAAGTTGATTGAAACAATAGATCACCCTGATACGAGGGATTTTGTTTTGGACAGGGCGGCCGCGATAGCGGGCAACTACTTGAGATTAGAAGAGTGTGCTGAGTTTGTACGTTCAATTCCGAACCTGGAGGATCATCAAGGGAGTATGAGAGGGGGTGCTGGAATGTTTTGGGGCTGCGCATCGCTGCAAGCCCTTGGAGATATCGAATCAAGCAGAGCCGTGGCGGACGCAATTGTCGCCGCTGGTGAACGATTTCATTGGCGACTTCTGTGGGCGCTGGGGCTCGCACGTCAGGCTTCATATCACGTGGTTGAAGGCAATTGGGAGGCAGCGCGGACGGCTATGACCAGATATGAAGGGTTTGAGGCCGGTGGAAATCCTGCATTTAATTTCGAACTTCAAATCGAGCTCATGTCCAGCGGTGACAAGAATCGATTGGGCGAGTTAATTCTGGAACTTTCGGTTGATCTAACCCGCTCCCCATTCGTTATGGCACGCGGGGCGGCGGTCCTTGGACTGGTTGGATGGTCTACGGGCAGATCCGATATAAGAGATCAAGCAATCGAAATGGCAAGGAATGTCATCGATTCCTCACCTCCCCCGTGCCTTGGAACCGTCAACCTGCTGAAGTCGCCCTCGCGCTATGTGCCATAGGTACTCGCGATGCAAAACAGGCTACCGAAATGTATGACGCGCTAAAAATCGCCGCCGGACAGATGAACGGTTCTGACTTGATATCTGGTGATCGCTTGCTCGGTCTCCTTGCTGGCGTTCTCGATGACCCCAATCTCGCCGCAAGTCATTTCGATGCAGCCATTGAATTCTGCAAGAAGGCGGGATACCGACCTGAATTGGCATGGACCAACTCCGATTATGCCGAATTTCTTGTGGCACGGGATGCTGATCGTGCTCGGGAGAAGGCCACAGAACTCCAGGACGAAGCCATCGCGATCGCCACAGAACTTGGCATGCAGCCACTGTTGGAGCGTGTGCTGGCGCAGCGGGAGACGTTGAAGGCCTGATAGTGACCCTGGACAGACGCATGAGAGGCTCAGAGTGAAAGCGATTACGGGCGTAACACTCATTGATGGCACTGGCTCGCCGCCGCTATTGGATGCGACTATCCTGATCGACGGGGATCGAATCAAAGGCGCTGGTGCGAGAGATGCCATCGCAATTCCGCCGAGCTCGGAGACGATAGACGCGTCTGGTATGACGCTGCTTCCCGGTCTTATCGATTGCCACGATCATCTTGCGTCGTTCAGCTACGAGATCGCCAGTCGATGGGGCATTACCGAGTCGCGCAGCCTGAGGCACATGCGGATCGCCGCGGTGCTCAAGCAGACCCTCGAAACGGGCTACACGATGGTCAGGGACGCAGGCAGGCTGGAGGCCGGGTTCAGGGACGCCATTGAAGAAGGTCTGATCCCTGGTCCGCGGCTCCAAGTGGCGTTGGGGTTTATTACGCCAACTGGCGGCATGGCTGATCTCACCAGTCCTCTGGGGCACAGACCTCCCAATCCTCTGAATTCCGGCATTCCGTGGGGGGTGGCTGATGGACCGGACGCGATGCGTGCCAAGGTTAGGGAGATGGTCAAGGCAGGGGCCGATGTGATCAAAGTAGCAACGACCGGTGGAGCCAGTTCAACCTCAGGTCTTGGCCCTAAGGATCTGCTGTTTGAGCGCGATGAGCTTGAGGCGGTTGTGGATGAAGCTCACAAGCGGGGATGCCGCGTAATGTGTCACGCACTGGGCGGCCCGGGATTGCGGCTCGCTATCGAAGTGGGTGTCGACTCTATCGAACACGGTGCGTACCTTGATGAAGATCCTGAACTACTGCAAATGATGGTGGACAAAGAGATCTACTTCATCCCTACATTTAGCGTCTACACCCACCATGCAACGAAGGGCACTCCCCACGGGCGAGCGAGGGCTGCAGGACTTCGCGATCATCACGTGAAGAGCCTGGAACTTGCGATGGCCGCCGGAGTGAAAGTGGTGACCGGCACAGATGAGGGAGGTTGGGAGCACGGCAACAACGCC
>DBZV01000049.1:0-382 GCA_002311865.1 Dehalococcoidia bacterium UBA1151 | reverse complement strand
CGGCAACAACGCCCATGAGATCAGCATGCTGGTAGAAGCTGGCATGGCGCCAATGCAGACGATCGTGTCCGCCACTGGACAGGCTGCGGAGTGTCTTGGCCTTGACGCTGAGATCGGGCGAATTGCGAATGGATTGCAGGCGGATTTGATTCTTGTGGACGGCAATCCACTGGAGGACGTGACGATGCTGGAGCGTGGTAAGGGCGTCCGGTTTGTGATGAAGGGCGGTATCGTGCATCTTGATCGCCGTGAAGGCCCGCACGGAGGCACAGCATGATACGGCTTGAGGGCAAATCAGCCATCGTCACAGGTGCCGCCCACGGTTTGGGGCGTGCGATTGCGTTGAGACTTGCGGACGAAGGCGCGGCCGTGATGGTGGCGG
>DBZV01000125.1:15457-15705 GCA_002311865.1 Dehalococcoidia bacterium UBA1151 | reverse complement strand
ATTGGGGTGGTGAAGAAGTTCGGGCTGCCGGTGGTTGTTGCGATCAATCGATTCCCGGACGACACGGTCATTGAGATCGAGGCGGCGCGACAGGTTGCGATGGAGTCAGGCGCGCTCGCGGCGGTTGAGGCGAGGGGATTTGCGGAAGGCGGTGATGGCATGATCGAGCTGGCGGAAGCGGTGGTTAGCGCTACCGAGCAGCCAGCGGATGTGCAACTGCTGTACGAAGACGATGACTCGACGTTCGA
>DBZV01000125.1:15261-15382 GCA_002311865.1 Dehalococcoidia bacterium UBA1151 | reverse complement strand
CATGGCGAAGACGCACCTCTCGGTATCGGCAGATCCGACGCTGCGCGGTGCGCCAACCGGACACGTGCTGCCCATACGGGAAGTGCGGGTTGCGGCGGGGGCGGAACAGGTCATCATGCTG
>DBZV01000125.1:6487-15226 GCA_002311865.1 Dehalococcoidia bacterium UBA1151 | reverse complement strand
GGCGGGTGCGAAACAGTTCATCATGCTGGCTGGCGACATCATCACGCTGCCTGGATTGCCATCGAAACCGAACGCCCTGGACATCGATCTGCTTGAAAGTGGCGAGGTTGTGGGGCTGCTTGGTACGTAGCCGACGCATATAATCGATGCCATGAACGCCACGACTCCGTCTGAGACAGTCACAGAAGCCCTGCTCGAAGTGAACGGGCGGTCTGTTCCGTATTCCGAGGGCGGCAGGGTTCTTGGCGCACTCCGCGAGGCCGGTTTCGACGTTCCCACGCTGTGCTATGAGTCGCGCCTTGAGCCCCAGGGTACGTGCCGGATGTGCCTCGTAGACGTGGAGGTTGATGGGCGCATTGAGCAGGTGGCGTCGTGTACGGCGTTCCAGCAGCCCAACATGAAGGTCACGACGCACTCGGACTCGCTGAAAGAGTATCGGCGCACAATTCTCGATATGCTGTTGTCGGAGACCGGACCGCAGGCGGAGTGTCCACAGTGTCTATCGTTCAACAAGTGCGAGTTTCACTCCGCAACCGACGAGTATGGGGCTGATGCGGGCTGGTTGAATCCAATCACTCCTCGTGAAAAAGCCCCGGACCCGAACCCATTTATTCAACGTGATTACGACTTCTGCATAGGCTGCTTCCGCTGCACCAACGTCTGCAATGACTGGGAGATGGCTGGTGCTATCACCGTTGATGGCCGCTCGCAGGAATCCAAGATTTTCTCGTTCTTCGACAATGAGCTTCTGAAGAGTCCTTGCACGTTCTGTGGTCAGTGCATCAACACCTGCCCGACGGGCGCATTGACGAACAAGAAGATCGTTGGCACAACAATTGCGGAAAAACTCGAGCGCACGAAGACGATCTGCCCGTACTGCGGCGTTGGCTGCGGAATTGAGCTGCTTACACAGGATGGCGAACTGAAAGGCTCCGAGCCAGATTTCACCGCGCCGTCCCAGGGTTCGTTGTGCGTGAAGGGCCAGTTTGGTTCATGGGACTTCGTGAAGAGCGCCGATCGCCTGACCACGCCGCTGATCCGGAAAGACGGTGAACTGCAGCCCGCGAGCTGGGACGAGGCGATATCGCTGGTCGCGTCGAAGTTCCAGCATTACAAAGATACCGATGGGCCTGACTCGCTGGTGTTGTGGGCCTCTGCGCGGGTTACGTCTGAGTCGAACTACCTGATGCAGAAGTTCGCCAGAGTGGCGGTGGGGACGAACAACATCGATAACTGCTCTCGTACCTGACATGCCCCAACGGTCGCCGGTCTGGCGGTCCTGGTGGGTAAGGGAGCTATGAGCAACTCCATCGAGGAGCTTGGCGACACCGACTACCTGCTTGTGCTTGGCTCCAACACCACAGAAACACATCCGGTGATCGCACTCCGTATGAAGAAAGCCGTGCGCAAGGGCGCCAAGCTCACGGTCGTCGATCCACGCAAGATCGAGTTGACCAAATGGGCCACCCGCCACATGCAGCCGAAAATTGGCACTGATATTGCGCTGCTCAACGCCATGTGCCATGTGATAATCAAAGAGGGCCTCTACGATCAGTCGTACATCGACCGTAAGACTGAGGGTTTCGAAGGGCTGGCGGCGCACCTGGATATGTACACGCCGGAGTACGCCGAGCGCATTACCGGCGTATCCGCGCAGGACATCATCGATACAGCACGTGAGTATGCCGAAGCATCGCCGAAAGCTGCTGTCTGCTACACGCTGGGAATCACCGAGCACTCGTGCGGCTCTCACAACGTCCAGGCGGTCTCAAATCTAGCGATGCTGTGCGGCAACTTTGGCCAACGCAGCGCGGGCGTAAATCCGCTGCGAGGCCAGAACAACGTGCAGGGCGCCAGCGATATGGGTGCGCTGCCGACCGATCTTCCCGGCTACCAGAAGGTTGAGCGGCCGGGAGTGCGCGAGAAGTTTGAGGCAGCATGGGGATCGCCTTTGCCGAAGCGACGCGGCATCACGAAGATCACGGCGCTCGACCAGATGATTCGCGGCCGTGTGAAAGCGCTCTACATCATGGGCGAGAACTCTATTGCGTCTGACGCTCACGCCAACCACTCCCGACGCGCGATTGAAGCGTGCGAGTTTGTGGTGGTGCAGGACATCTTCCTGACGGACACGGCACAACTTGCAGATGTCGTGTTCCCCGCTGCGGCGTTCGCTGAATCAGAAGGCACATTTTCTAACAGCGAACGGCGCGTGCAGCGAGTTCGGAAGGCAGTTGAGCCGCCCGGCGAGGCGCGTGAGGACTGGCGCATCCTGCTCGATATGTTCGAGGCGATGGGCTATCCGCAGACGATGACCACTGCATCCGAAATCTGGGATGAGATCGCCAGCGTGGCGCCCATCCTGGCCGGCATCAGCTACGAGCGGCTCGATAAGGAGGGCGGCCTGCAGTGGCCGTGTCCAACGCCGGACCATCCCGGAACGGAGTATCTGCATAAGGAAGAGTTTGAGTCGGGGGAAGGCGTTCCGGGCTTCTTCGCACCGGTCGACCACATCGCACCGGCAGAGGAGCCGGACGAGGAGTATCCGTACGTACTCACAACGGGGCGGCGGCGCTCTACGTACCACACAGGCACGCAGACGGGCCGCGTCGATGGTTTCGAGCTGCTGGTCCCGCACGAGTGGGCGGAGATCAGCCCGCACGATGCCGATGTGCTGGGCATTGAGGATGAGGAAGTCATTGAGGTTGCTACCCGCCGCGGGGTGGTGACGGTCCACGCAAAGATCACGGACGTGTCGCCTCCGGGCACGATATTCATGAGTTTCGCGTTCCCGGAATCGACTATGACCAACGTCCTAACCAGTGATGCCTACGACTTCATCACGGAGACGCCAGAGTTCAAGGCATGTGCCGTGAAGGTAACGAAGCTGGCCGTGGCAGAGGATGCGGTGGCCGCGGGCGATTAGCGGCACAGACAACATAAAATCTAAACCGGCATCGTGCGGCCTACGTGGGCGCGCACGACCTTGGCTCGGTCCGGGTTGTAGCCGGACATTCTGACGCCGTCTTCGATCTGCTGGATCTCTTTGCCTTCTTCGAAGCCTTCCAGGAATCTGATGCCGTTTGCTGCGCAGGCTGCACGGACTCGTTCACGAGCCGCAGCTAGTTGGGGGTGTCGGCCTTCGCCTTCCCAACGGTCGAGGCCCATGGACATTGCCATATCGCCGGGGCCCCATTCTGCGAAGGCGATTCCGGGGACGGCAAGCGTGGCTTCTACGGAACTCAATGCTCGAACGTTTTCGATCTTGAGACCGAGCATGAGTTCGCCGTCCGGGTTGAGTGGCCACGGGTCGGCCAGGTCCACGTAGCCCTGGTTATCGGTGCCCCAGATCTCTGCTGGCACGCCCTGTCCGCCGACGCCTCGTGTGCCGACGCCAAGGCCCTCGCCAACGCCCGCCTGGTTGCGGGGGAAGCGGCAGACTTCGACGAATGCTCTCACCGCGCCGGGGTTTTCTGCGTGGCAGAGGAGGATTCCGTGGACGCCTCGGCCCAGGATCTGTCGGAACTGCCATGTGTTGACGCGGATTGCGTCTTCGCTTTCGCCAATCACCGGCGCTTCCACGACGACCGTGGGAGTGCGGTGGCCCGAGCGGGTTGGGCCACCATCGACGAGCCCCTTCATGAACTGGTCGAGCCCGGCCATATCGAATGCGCCGTGCTCCATGCCGATGTTGATGTAGTCGGCTTCAGTGGTGGCCTGGGCCTTTCCATTCTCGTATGAGAGTTCGAAGCCGGTGTGGCCGCCGAAGTAGAAGACGGGCTGGTCCTGCTCGAGCAGTTCGATTACGCGGTTGATTCGTGGCATGGGGTGGTTCTCCAACTGAAATGAAATTAGGTGCTGGAGCGTTTTATCACTGCACGGCGAAGTTCGCCATCGCGGGCGCTCGACCTCTGGCGTGAGTTGGGGCTAAACCGCGGCGGCGATTGGCGTCACCATGGAGCGGAAAATTAGTGCGCCATCATCTCCGCCCAGCAGCTCTTCCACCGATCGCTCAGGGTGCGGCATCATGCCAAGTACATTGCCGCGCTGGTCGATGATGCCGGCGATGTTGTTCGCGGAGCCGTTGGGGTTGGACTCGGCGGTCGAGTGGCCATCTTCATCGACGTATCGAAACACGACTCGGCCGGTTCTCTCAAGCAGTTCGAGCGTCTCGGCGTCGGCCTGGTAGTTTCCCTCGCCGTGGGATATCGGCACGCCCAGCACCTGCTTGTCGGAGGCGAGGTGGGTGAAGGGCGTCTGTGCGTTCTCTGTGCGAAGGTTGACCCACTTGCAGCGGAATTCAAGATGCTCGTTGCGGGTGAGGACTCCGGGGAGAAGTCCTGCCTCGCACAGGATCTGGAAGCCGTTGCAGATGCCGATTACCGGCTTGCCAGTATCAGCGAACTCGATGACCGACTGCATTACCGGCGAGAAGCGGGCGATAGCGCCGCAGCGCAGGTAGTCACCGTAGGAGAAGCCTCCCGGCACCACCACCGCATCAAAGCGATCGAGGTCGGTCTCCTTGTGCCACACGTACTCGGCCTCATGTCCAATCACGTCCGTGAAGGCGCGGTGGCAGTCGACCTCTGACCAGGTTCCGGGGAAGACAAGGATTGCGACGTTCATACTGATCTAGCGTACCGACGATTAGCCGTGGGGTCTATTGGTCCGTTGGTGAAACAGAGGTGTGTCGGGATGATGATTAATCAAAAAGCGCCCGGCCAAATGGCGGACGCTTGTTCGAGGATTGCCGGATGGCAATGCGTTACATCGCTTTACGAGTGGCCTTTACGCTCTTGCGTTTCTTGGCGGCGGCCTTCTTCTTGCGGACGATGCTGGGCGGCGTGAAATACATTCGACGCCGAGCTTTCGAGACGATTCCCTCTTCCTGAACGCGTTTGTTGAAACGCTTCAAGAGTTGCTCGAAACCTTCACCTTCCTGTGATCGTGCCTCTGCCAATACCAATACCTCTTAGTTGCCTGGAAACATATTGCTGAACATTGAGTTTACGTAGTAAGGGTGTCGCGGGTCAAATGATTTCGGGTGCAGGAATTGTTCTGCTGGCCCGCTCCAACATGACGACGCGCTCCGGGTGGGAAAGCTACTCAGCGTTTGACTTGAGGCTGGTGATGGCATTCTCGATGCGCTCGATGGTCTTGGGTTTTCCGAGCGCGACCATGGTGTCGAACAGAGGCGGAGCGACTTTTCGCGCCGTGGTTGCAACTCTGATCGAGCCGAATAGCGCTCCAACTTTCACATCCAACTCCGTGGCCAACGCCCGGAATCTGACTTCCAGCGGCTCGGGCTCGAACGGCTCGAAGTCCCGGATGATGTTCAGCGATGTCTCGAGAGCCGATGCGGTGGACGCGGCGTCCATCTTCTTTTGAATTAATTCTTCCGGGGTTGGATTGATCGACTCCTCAAAGAAGAGATCAATCGCATCTGGCGCCTCCGCCAGGGTCTTCATCCGCTCCTGCGTCATGGCGATCATCGGTCGAACTCTGTCCGCCTCAATTGGCCGGGGTGCGTTGGCCGGGAGGCCGGAGTCCAGGAACGGGAGCGTGAGATTTACGAGTTCATCGACGGGGATCTGTCGGATGTATGTGCCGTTCATCCACTCAAGCTTTGAGCGGTCGAATAGCGCGGGTGCTTCCTTCACGCGATTGAGCGAGAATTTCTCGATGGTCTCTTCTCGCGTCATCACTTCCAGGTCGTTTCCCGGCGACCAGCCCAGCAGCGCGAGGAAGTTGAAGATGGCGTCAGAAAGATAGCCAGCATCCCGGAAATCGAGTGCTGAAACCGCACCATGACGTTTGCTCAGCTTGGTTCGGTCCTCCGCGAGGATGACGGGAAGGTGGGCGTAAACCGGTCTCGGTATGTCGAGTCCTTCATAGAGCAGGAGATGGCGTGGTACGGATGGCAGCCACTCCTCGCCGCGCAGAATGTGAGTGATCTCCATATCGTGATCATCGACGATGTGGGCGAGGTGGTAAGTCGGGAAGCCGTCTGATTTCAGGATCACGAAGTCCGAGATGTCCTGATACTTGATGGAGACATTGCCGCGCACTTCATCGGTGAAGTGTGCGGTGCGTGTTCTTGGGACCATAAGTCGCACGACGATGGGGTTGCCCGCGGCGCGTGAGTCAGCCAATTCCTGCCGGTCGCGCGTCCTGCAGTGGCCATCGTAACCGGGCGCCTGCTTGGTGGCGCGCTGGCGTTCCCGGACTCGCTCAAGGCGCTCCGGTGTACAGTCGCACTCGTACGACACACCCTTTTCGATGAGTTTCGCCGCCGCGTTGGCATAGATACCGGACTCAACGCGTTCTGACTGCACGTATGAGCCGTGCGGACCGCCGATATCTGGCCCTTCGTCCCACTCAAGTCCCACCCATCTCAGCGACTCATAGATCTTATCGACGGAGCCTTCAACCAGGCGGCTCTGGTCGGTGTCTTCCAGCCTCAGGATGAACTGGCCGCCGGTATTTTTGGCGAGCAGGTAGTCGAACAGCGCAGTGCGGACGCCGCCGATGTGGAGATCTCCGGTTGGGCTGGGCGCGAAACGGACCCTCACGGGTCCGCCGGAATAGGCTGAATTGTTATCTGGCATGAGAAAAGATTAGCACGATGCCTATCGTTTTCACGTGATCTTTCACGCTCAAATTAAGCGGGCTGAGTCGCTTCAACCATTTCTTCCACCGTTTCATCCGTTGTTTCTCGGACTGGCTTGCTCGCTACGATCATCAGCAGTGACGGCAGCACTACGAGTGCGGCGATGAGTGCCAGAGCGATCATGATGGCCGTGAGGCAGCCGAATGAGGCGAACAAAGGCATTGGGGCAAACCCGAGGATTCCGAAGCCGACGATGCTGGACGCCGCTGATGCTGCGAGCGCAACGCCGGTTCCTTTTGTGGCACTCGTGAGGGCTTCTGCGCGAGTTGAGCTGCGCCGCAACTCCTCTCGGAATCGCTCAGTCATGTGAATCGAAAAGTCGATTCCGACGCCAATAGAGATGGCCCCGATTGTGGCGGTGACGAAGTTGAAGGCGAATCCACCCAGATACATGATTGCGTAGAGCCACGCCACGACGAGGCCGACTGGAATTACTGTCACAACGGCGTAGCGAACGGATCGCATCACCAGCAGGAGCAGGATCAACGCACCGGCCGCGGCGATTGGGATCGAGCGCTGGAGAGTTTTGGTCGTCGCTTCCAGCTGGGCCTGGCGAGCAAACGGCGAACCCGTGAAGGACGCGAATGAGATCGCCGGCTCCAGATTGAGGGGCGCGAGATCAAGTTCGAGTTGATCCTTCGCCGCCTTAACCGTTTCCTGGCGTCGGGTCCCAGGGATTCCGATCACCATGATCGTTGTGACCTCCTGCCCAGGGCCGTTGTAGTTGATAAGTTCGGATACCTGGGACGCGGTCAGTGCCAGAGTCTCGCGATCAATCGGCACTCCATGGGCAACGGCGTAGTCAAGAATCGCAGTCTGGCCCTCGCGGGTGTCTGGAAGGCCGTCGCCATCATCATCCACGATGACCACGCCAGTCTCTGCCTCGACCTGAGCACGAGCGAAATCGTTCTCAGTGAGGCGACGTGAGATCGAGACTATATTTTCGGTGAGGTTAGGCTCGCCGGTCGATTCGCGCCCGACGTATGGATTGTCACCCAGACGGCCGATGAACTGATCGGTGGCAATGATGGCTGCCGGGTCTGTGAAGTCTCCCCGCAGGTAGATCACCGCCGGTTCACCGCTCGGCTCTGCGACGTGTTCATCCAACTTATCCAGTGAGACAACGAAGTCGGAATCTGAGGCGAAGAAGTCCTTCACATCGAAGGTCGCCTCTAGTTTCATGGCGAAGACAACGGCTACGGCGGTGACTGCCAGCGCTGCGGGAAGCACAATGTATCGGCGGGTGGCGAGGGCGGTGACTAGGTTGACCAGTATCCCGTTCGATGTTCTGGCAGACGACCTGGCAGAGGCGACGGCTGACACAGTGGCCTCGTCACTGCTCTGAGTACGATCGCGCTTCCGGGCGGCAAGCCAGAGGGGGACTGCAATATAGGCGACGATCAGGATAATGAGAATGCCGACTTCCATGCCTGCAGGCGCAGCGCCGGCCGCGACGATGAAGACCACGGAGGCACCAGAAAGTAGTGCAACCGTGAAACCCTTTCCGGCATTCAGGGCTGACCGCAACCTGCTCACGTGAGCAGGCGGCGTGCCCACGATCTGACGGATCTCCATCATCGCCAGCGGCACGATGATCCCGAGCACGACGAATGATGACGCGACGGCGATTGCGGCGGCGATTCCGAAATGGATCACACCTTCGATGCCGGAAGAGACGTTCGCCAGGAACGCCAGGCTATCGGATGCCATTGCCAGAGCCAGGGCGCCGGTCACGCCCCCGAGGCCAATGACAAGCGCTCGACGCGGCCCGACGCCCGGCCGACTCTCTTCTTCGTAGCGTTTCAACGCGTGCACCGCGAAATCGACGCCGAGGGAGATCATGGCAACGGGCACGATGAACTCAATGATCAGGCCACCCTCAAGCTGGATGAGGTTGGATATTCCCTTCAGCCAGATCATCAGGATGGCAAGTCCAACTCCAGTTAGTGCCATCGACCAGTACGATCGCAAGGCAACACCAACCACAATGACCGCGGCGATGACCGTGAACATGATGAAGATGCCGGCGATGCTGCCTTCATCTTCGCTTTCCAGCGAGACGTCGATGG
>DBZV01000125.1:5036-6482 GCA_002311865.1 Dehalococcoidia bacterium UBA1151 | reverse complement strand
GATGCCCCAGGCACGGTATGAGATCTCATCACCACGGAGAATGGTCTGGATATTCCGGTTGTACGCCTCCTTATCCAGAACCGTATCGTCGGAGCCCAGTCCAATTTGCTGGGTTCCCCCGCCAAGCTTCTGGTTGTCGGAGATCGTGAATGTGACGAATGCTGGCGATACCCACCAGTCGATCTCCTGACCAAGTACCGTTCGTTTTTCGCTCGTGGCCTTGACGGAGAGTGATTCGCGGAGGCCGGCGGAGGCCGGATTCGCGAATAGCTGGTGGATGACGAATTTCACCTGCTCATTGGTGGCCGCGGCAAGGCTTTCCGGGAGGCGTGGGTCGGCTCGGAATACGCCGTCCACGGCATCGGCGAGCGAACTTATGCCGTCGACAAACCGGTTGGTATCGGGATCAAATCTGCGCACCAGGTACGGCTGTTCTGGCAAGCCCTCGGGCGCCAGTTCGCCGCGCGAATCGGCTTCCCTCA
This sequence comes from Dehalococcoidia bacterium UBA1151, assembly GCA_002311865.1. Lineage (GTDB taxonomy): Bacteria > Chloroflexota > Dehalococcoidia > Lucifugimonadales > Lucifugimonadaceae > UBA1151. The sequence goes on along the minus strand of DBZV01000125.1, from coordinate 6,000 downwards.
GCAGCTGGCTATTCGTGGCGATTTCAAGCAGCGCGTCTCGAGTGAGAATGTCGCCGTTGCGAGATTCGAATATCCAGCCGGAGCCGTGTATCTCTGATTCGAATCTCTGGTCTACGTCATCTTGAAGGTCGTACACCTGTCCGCCGGGGTTCTGTGACGCCTCGCCTTCGGGCGCCATTGTGTAGAACGGAATCAGCAGGAGGGCGGTGAGCAGTAGCACGCCGCCAATCAGTTTGCGTGAGTTACTGGCTGCGAACTCAGCAAATCTGACAGCGAGTGGAAGAGTGATTGCGGGGGTTGTCATTACGAAGGGATTCGGAGGAGTTCCATGAGTACTCTGTGTTCGCGTTCTTGAGCAACGCGATCGCTTCATCTGCCCACTCGATATTTGCGTGGGCGTGTGAGATGCCGAGGCCAGTTGTGAGGTATGTGAAGAGCGTTCCCGGTTCGCCACCGCAGTTCGCCCGGGTCTGTTGAAGTAGATCGATAAAGTCGTAGGCGGACGATCTGTAGCCTTCAACTTCAGCGATCAACTCATCCCTGTCCATGTGCCTCCCGAAAAAGATTTTGAGGAGGAGGTGGCTCTTAATCACGTCGTCGGACGTGGGGGTCGTGGAGAGCCAGGCGCGGAGGGCAGCGAGTCCTTCATCGGTGATGGAGTAGAGACGTTTGTCCGGGCGATCATCCTGCTCAACTTCACGGTCCGACGCGTAGCCGAGTTCTGACAGGCGACGTAGCTCTGAGTAGATCTGGGAACGCACCGGGCTGCTGAAGAACAAGCCGACGCTGTTATCAGCCAACTGCTTGAGGTCGTAGCCGGACTGCTCTCCGAAGCTCAGGAGGCCCAGGATCACGTAGGCATTCTTTGGAAGTGACTTTGCGGTGGTCACTGTTTTTCCTTGTGGCTATAGTCTCTTTTAGATTAGTATAAAAAGGACTATAACTATTTGGATTATATGTGTCA
>DBZV01000125.1:412-4867 GCA_002311865.1 Dehalococcoidia bacterium UBA1151 | reverse complement strand
GGCAAGCCCCGCAGCTACCGGCCAACTGGGTCAGGCGTCGCGGGCCAGCGCCAGAGCGGTCACCAGATCGTCAGGCAACTCGCTCTCCACGGTGATCTGATCCCCCGTGATGGGGTGAGCGAACGATAGCAGTGATGCGTGAAGGAATTGGCGTTCCAAGTCGAAGGCCGGTTTTCCGTACGTTGTATCTCCTGCAACCGGGAAGCCAATGGACTCCAGATGAACTCGTATCTGGTGGGTACGGCCGGTTTCCAGTTCGATTTTCAGCAGTGCGGACGTGCCAAACTGCTCCACGACCTCATAACTCGTTCTTGCCGCGCGGCCGTCTCGAGAGGCGGTCATGCGCATGGGGAGTCGGCTATCGCGTCCGATGGGTGCGTCGATGATGCCGACTGTTGGCTGTACGTTGCCCAGCACCAGCGCGGTGTAAGTACGAGCCGCTCCGTGATTGCGAATCATCTCAGATAGCCGCGCGTAGCTTTCGACGGTTCGAGCCACTACCATCAGGCCTGAGGTGTCGCGGTCGATCCGGTGAACGATGCCGGGGCGGTCTGGCTCTCCGACCGCGGCGATTTCCGGGTAGCGGTGGAGCAGGCCGTTTACCAGTGTGTCGTCATTGTGTCCGGCCCCGGGGTGAACGATCACTCCGGCCTGCTTATCGATTACGAGCAGATGTTCATCTTCGAACGCCACGTTGACTGGAATTTCAGCCGGGCGGGCAGCTTCTGAAACCGGCTCTGGCGCGTCAACCACTATTTCGCAAGCGTCTCGCAATCGCAGCGATGGGGCTTTGGCGACGATGCCGTCGACGAGGACACGCCCATCACGAATCCAGCCCTGGATTTCTCCGCGACTGTGGTCGGTGATCAAGTTTGCCAGGAACAGATCAAGCCGCAATCGAACAGGATGATCGTCTGGATCAAACTTGAAATTTTGAGGCGGCGAGGAGGCTATCCCGCGTCCTCCGATGACGGTTGGTCAGCTGGATCCGCCTGAGGGTTATCAGGAGGATTCAGGTTGGAGGCTGGCGAGAGTTTGTCCGGGAATAGCATGGTGATTACGGCAAGGGTCGCAATGCCAACCGTGATGAACGAGTCTGCCATATTGAAGATTGGCCACGGCCCTACATCGATGAAATCGACCACGAAGCCGAGGCGCACGCGGTCCAGTAGGTTTCCGATTGCACCGCCGATCATCATTCCGATGGCGATGCGGACGATGACGCTCTGGATCACACCACCCCTGAAGAAAAAGATCAGCGCTCCCACGGCCAAGAACGAGATGATCGTGAGGATAAAGCCCTGGTCCTGGAATAGCCCAAATGCGGTGCCGCTGTTGTGAACGTAAGTCGCCCTGAAGAAGCCGTCACCCGGCCACGATTCGCCGCGCTCCAGGGTGGAGGTGATGACGGCTTTCGTTATCTGGTCGGCGAAGATGGCGACCGCAAGCACGAGCCAGACAACGGGGTCTCCGTACCATCTACGGTCAGTTGGTATGTCAGCGTCGTCGGTCGGCAGCATGGGGTCCAGGGGGGATGGCTGTTCGTGCTCGTCTGGGGCTTTTGTCGAGGCTTGAGGAGAGATTGGGATTACCTATCGTGAGGCTAAGTAGGGGAGTTCAGTTCAATGTTACGCGTATACGACTACATTGACGCCTCAGGCTTACCGGGTTAACTGCTCGGCCAGGAACAGAGCGGCGGTTTTCGCCACCTCATCTGAGGTGTAGCTGAAGTTGTGATCGGCGTCAGGGATGGTCTCGAATTGGATAGTATCGTCGAGTTGTCTGATTACGCCTTCGAGTTCAGTTGGGTTGACCAGCTTGTCAGCGGTGCCGACCACCACCTGCCGCGGCCGAGACATCTCGCCCAGCGTTGAGCGCGTAACGGCGTTCACGGGGGGCGCCAGAAGCGATACAGCGGCGACATTGTCGAGCTCAGGCAGCGTCCTCAGTATCGAGGCGGCGCCAAAAGAGAATCCAGCCACGCCGATGCGCTTCTTGCTGACGAAGTCCCACTGGCCGATCGCCTGCGTGGCGTGGACGAGTTCGCGCGCAGCCGAGGTGAGCAGACTCTCGGTATCCTGCGTCCCAACGGTGAAGTTAAATCGCAGGGACATGATTCCAAGCTCCGCCAGCTCGCGGCAGATTGCATAGACAACGGGGTGATCGGCATTGCCACCCAGGAGTGGGTGGGGATGGGCGACGACTACGCCCGGCATGGGCGGCCGCATCTCCTCTGGACCGCACATAATGCCGTCGATTACACCCTCGCCGAAGCCGATTTCGATTCGTGTTTGTCTCAAAGACCTTGTTTCCATTGCTAGAATCGCTACGCTATTGCCAATTATCCAATTTCAGGCCCCGCACGCAAATTCCGTAACCGCAGTAGAAACAGTAATACAGGTGCACCCATGATTCGAGTTGATCTACGCAGCGACACAGTTAGCCATCCCTCACCCGAGATGCGGAAGGCGATGGCCGAAGCCGAGGTGGGCGATGACGTCTACGGTGATGATCCAACCGTAAACCGGCTGCAGGATCTGGCGGCGGAGAAGCTGGGTATGGAGGCAGGCCTCTTCGTCACCTCCGGCACTCAGGGGAATCTGGTCTCGATGCTCACTCACTGCCAGCGCGGCGACGCGGTTGCGCTTGGTGAGATGTCACACATCTACAATGCCGAGGCAGGTGGGACATCAGTTCTGGGTGGCATTGCGATGCGGATTCTGCCGAATGAGAAGTCTGGAGTGATTTCTGCCGAAGCCATTCGTACGGCGGGCGCACCGGGCGATTATCACAAGTCACCCGTGAAGGTGCTTGCGATTGAGAACACGCAGAACGGCGCTGGCGGCACTGCCATCACCCCCGAGCAGACTGCAGTGATGGTTGGGGCTGCAAACGAACTTGGTCTGAAAGTTCACGTGGACGGCGCTCGTATCTTCAACTCCGCAGTTGCCCAGAACATTCCTGCCAGCGAGTTGGCCAGAGGCGTCGACAGTCTCACTTTCTGCCTTTCAAAGGGATTGGCTTGCCCCATCGGATCTGTGGTTGTTGGGAGTAGAGATTTCATTGAGGAGGCCGACCGGTGGCGAAAAATGCTGGGTGCAGGGATGCGCCAGGTAGGCATCATTGCCGCAGCGGGTATCGTTGCTCTGGATAGCATGATCGACCGGTTGGCAGAGGATCACGCCAACGCCACGAAGCTTGCGGAGGGTCTTGCTGAGTACCCCGATGTAGATATCGATATGGAGTCGGTACAGACCAACATTGTCCGTTTCGCGGTTCCGGCTGGCGTGGGCAAGCCGTTTGCCGCCGCGATGTACGAAGAGGGCGTGTACATGAACGCCGCCGATTCCGCGCTCCGCCTGGTACCTCACTATGGCATCGATAGCGAGGATATTGACTTCACGCTATTGGCGGTGAAGAAAGCGATGGCAGTGGCGACCGCCTAGCACACGGGCCAGGACAATTGCGACCACCGATCTACCAGTGCTTCGAGCAGTCTGAGTATCAGACTCGCCTCGACGCGCTTCGGCGGCGGATGGTTGTGCGCGGCATCGACGTTCTGGTCACTACGACACCAGAGAACGTGTTTTATCTGAGCGGGTACCAGACTCCGGGCTACTACTTCTTCCTTGGCCTGATTGTCTTCCAGGACCGCGATCCGGTGCTGATTCCGCCGCCGCATGAGGAGTCCCTGGTGTCTGCGTACTCCTGGGTGGACGACTACCGGATCACCCCGGACATGTCGAGCAGCATTGAGACAGCGTCAAACGTCATCAAGGCGTCCGGGCACGGAGGGAGAGTGGTTGCGCTGGAGCAGGGTGCATGGTTCCTGACGGCGAATAATGTTGCCGAGTTCGCGCAGAATCTTCCGGGCGCGAGGATTGTCGATTCTGATGGTCTGGTGGAGGCGGGACGGCTGATCAAGTCCACGGCAGAATTGGCGCATATGAGATCGGCGGCTGATGTAGCAGCGATGGCGATGCAGGCAGGGCTGGATGCTATCGAGGTTGGTGTGCGTGAACGGGATATCGCAGCTGCGGTATACCAGGCGCAAATATTGGCGGGTGGCGAGTACACGGGGTTGCCCGCGTTCGTCACATCGGGTGAGCGATCGCTGATGGTTCATGCGTCGTGGTCGGACCGTGTTGTGGGCGACGGCGAGGTGGTTTTTCTGGAGGTTCCCGGATCTGTGAATCGGTACCACGCGGCGCATTCACGGGTCGCCATTGCAGGGGAGCCGCCGGAGCTTCTGCTCAAAGGTATTGAGGTTAATTCTGGCGCGCTTCAACTGGCGAAGGATCAGATCAAGCCGGGTGTTGAGATCGCTCAGGTATTCGGCAATGTGAAACGAGCGATTGACGAGGCGGACGTTCCCTACAGCCAGGGACGACGCATCGCATACGGCATCGGCATCGCGTTCCCACCGGACTGGGGCGAGGGCCACATCATCAGCAT
>DBZV01000125.1:0-263 GCA_002311865.1 Dehalococcoidia bacterium UBA1151 | reverse complement strand
TGGCGCCATCGGCTGCAGCGATACGGTGGCTGTGACGGAGAGGGGGTCGGAAACGCTTACAGATCGCGTTCCTATCGAACTACACAGGCGCTAGGCTGCTCGGAAAGGATGAAAGGAGATCAAATGGCTTTTTACCTGGTCGCTGATATCGAGGTGACGGACCCGGAACTCTACGAGGAGTATCGGGCTAAGGTGGCGCCGGTAATCGAGAAGTTTGGCGGACGCTACGTGGTGCGTGGTGGTGAGGTTACGGCTGGCGAAGG
>DBZV01000149.1:7769-8061 GCA_002311865.1 Dehalococcoidia bacterium UBA1151 | reverse complement strand
ATGTACTGCCAGTGGTGCTCGATCAGCAGCGGGTCTTTGCCGATCAAGTATCTCCCAAACTTCTCGATGGCCGCGGCCGACGCCTCCAGGAATCCCCACGAGCCAGACTCGCCAAGACCAATGATGCCCTCATCGGTATGGACCTGGACCAGTAAGAACTTATCCAGGAATAGCGGCTCAACCTTTGTGATCTTCAATGCATGTGCTCCGATGGGTGCTTGAGAAGTTACGTAAGGCGTCCCGGATGTTACCGCCAGTCAGGCCGCTAGGCCATTAGAATTCATTGCTTGTG
>DBZV01000149.1:0-7702 GCA_002311865.1 Dehalococcoidia bacterium UBA1151 | reverse complement strand
TGAATGAGTCCCACTGGGGCAAAGAGAGCCGAGCGTACGGCTGGACGAATGGCCAGGTTGCGGCGCATCTGACGCTGGGAGACGGCCTCCCGTGGCGCGTTGCGTTATCCGTTGCGTTCAATGGCAGCATCAACATGGGCATTGAACTCCTTCAGGAGAAGTGGGCAGCACTCGGTCGGGACTACGTGCTTGAGCGGATCAAGAAGGACGAAGTTTCTATCTACGTTCGATGGGGCGTCGGCTACTGGCGGGTGCTTGCGCTGGCGGAGATCATCATCCACGGTGAAGACATCAGGCGGTCCGTGGATATGCCTCGTGCCCGTCCGCCCTCACTACCGCTGACGACTGCCATTCTGGCAGGAATGGGCGCGCGACTGCGGGAGATCGGGCTGGCAGGCCTGGTTTCCATTGGCAGCAATGACTACGACGCACGTATTTATGAGCTAAACGGCAATGGTGGGGCGAAACTGCAAAAAGAGATTACTGAGGCGTCGGTCAAGATCATCGGCCCGCCGTTGGAGCAGATCCTGCGCCTTTCCGGCAGGGAGGCGAGATTGCGCGTTGAAGGTGAAGGGGAACTGGCGGACGCGGCCCGGACGTGGATAGATTCCAAGAGCGATTCTGCGCGGCTTTTTTACTGGAAATGAGGCACTGAACTTTGGCAGAAAGACGCCTGATGATGGCATTCGCACACCCTGATGATGAGCCCCATCTGGCTGGAAGCACAATCGCCAGATACGCCGCTGAGGGTGAGGACGTGATCGTGGTGATCATAACTCGGGGTGAGGCAGGCGAGATCGCGCCGGGCGTGGATGCGACTCCTGAGAATCTGGGCGAGGTTCGCGAGGCGGAGTTGCGCGCGTCGATGAAGGTCACTGGCGCCTCGCTGGAAATGTTGGCGCGACTCTGGCATGGCAGGAACGCCTGAGAACGAGGATCCGCGCGCCTTTGTGCAGGCACCTGAGAGCCAAGTCGTGGCCGAGCTAGTCGACCTGATGCAGAAGCATCGCCCACAGGTGGAGGTGACGTTTGATGAGAATGGCGGCTACGGGCACCCAGACCACATTTTCATCAGCAAGACAACCACCATCGCGTTCAAGGAATCAGGCAACTCGAGCTTCGAATCCCCCGGTGGCATGGAGCCCTGGTCGCCGCTCAAGCTTTACTACATGGGGTTTCGGAGATCTCGAATCAAGCGGTTTGTTGAGGAGTACCGGAAGATGAAGCCGGACAACGAGATTAGCGAGATCGACCCGGAAACGCTTGGCGTGCCTGACGAAATGTTCACCACACAACTGGAAGTTGTACAGTACGTGCCTGTGCGACGTGAAGCGGCCGCTCAACATCGCTCACAGGGCAGTCCGTTCGATATGTTTCCGGAAGCGATGCACGAGGATGTATTCAGCATCGACCACCTGATTCTTGTCGACCCGCCGCCAGCGCCCGGACTCAGCGAAACGGACCTGTTCGAGGGAATCTAGCGGCTGGCGAGAATCTGCTCAATCACGATGGCCACCCCGTCTTCATCGTTTGACGGCGCAATAAGATCGGTCACTTCCTTCACGTAATCGGTGGCGTTGGACATTGCGATGCCAATCCCCGCGCCTTCCAGCATGTTGCGGTCGGGGTCGTCATCGCCAAACGCAACCACGGCTGACGTGGGAATCCCGGAAGGCTCTGTGAGGCGGGCAATGGACGACCACTTGGAGACGCCTGGACGCACCACGTTCAAGAACATATCGCCGTCTGACGGGAAGTAGGCGAGCGCGTCGCCATAGTCATCGCGAATCTCCTTGATCAGCGGTGTGAGCGGCGATTCGCGAGCTGAAATAACGACCTTCGTGGGGCCCATGGCATATACCTCAGATACGTCCGCAAAGTCTCGGCCGATAGCTGCCACCGTGTCTGGATCGTTTACGTCCAGCCCGCTGATGGCAACAAGCTCTTTGAGTGAGGCCGTGGGTACACAGGCGAACTTGTGCCCATCGCTTTCGATAAACGACTTGACGCCATCGATCATCTGCGCTCGTTCAGCGATACCTTTTGCTGCACCGTCTGGCAAGCGGAAGAGATGTTCCCCGGCGAGTGGTTCACGTCCAATGGCTGATGCGCCATTCATCGATACCACCGAGACGCGATCAAGTAGCTCTGTGCCGATGAAATGCCTGACCGTACGGACGGGTCGAGATGTTGCCACGATTACCGCGATTCCATCGGCAATCGCGTCCTCGACGGCACCTCGAGACCGGTTGCTGAATGACCTGTCAGTTCGTAGTAATGTGCCGTCAAGGTCGATAGCGATCGCGGCGACGACTCGCCTGGACCAGTCGAAGGTTGTCGCTCGCTGACTCAGAAACTTTGCTCCGCAATTACAGTTTGGTAGTTATACTTCACGGCCTGTGAGTATCAATATAGAAATAGATAAATCAAACGACACTGGCTTCGTGATTGACCAGAACGCGGCCGAAATTATTCGTCCGTTGCTGGATCCCAATGAAGAAATTCTGTGGGCAGGGCAGCCTGATACGTCCGTTCACTTCTCGAAAAACGACTATTTCCTTGTCCCTCTATCCATCTTACTGTTCGTCATGGGCATCTTGTGGGCGACTGCCATCACGACGTTCGGTTGGCTGTTCGTTGTCGTGGGTGTGTATGCGTTAGTAGGGCGATTTTTCTGGAAAGTTCGCCGGAAGAAGCTCAACTACTACGCAATTACAGAAAAGCGGATAATCCGATTGGCCGGTAAAAAAGGCAAGGGACAGCCATTCGGAGAGGTACCAGGTATTCGCTTTTCGCCAGGGCCGCGCGGTCGGGGGACCATCCGATTCAGCGACAAGCCGGCCTACGTGGCCGTCTACCAGAACTCTGGAATGGAGTGGATATCGCTTATCGGCGCGCCGGATGAGATCGCCTTTCATGACATTCGCGACGTTCAGGCGGTTCACGAGATGGTGCGCGACCTGATATACAAGTCGAAGGGACTGGAAAAACCGGAGGATGTTCCGGCTGATCACCAAGAAGAAGGACGCCAGAAATGACGCCAACGGTCTCACCAGAGCAAATCGCACCCACCTCTCTGGCCGACTATCTGGGCATTATGAGCAAAGTTGTTTTCCAGTCTGGAATGTCCTGGAAGGTGATTGAAAACAAGTGGCCGGGTACCACGGAAGCCCTGAGAGAGTTCGATCCTCACGCCATTGCTGAGATGGACGAGGAGGATATCGAGGAACTGATGCAGGACACCCGCGTCATACGCAATCGCAAGAAACTCAACGCGATCGTCCACAACGCCCGCACGATGATTTCATTGGACGAAGAACACGACGGATTTCAGGCCTACCTCCGCTCTCACGACGACTTCTGGTCGACCATCAAATCGATCAGAAGCGAGTTCAAATTCATGGGCGACGTTGGTACGTTCTACTTCCTCCACGTAGTCGGCGAAGAAGTAATCCCCCACGAGCAGTTCGAGGCCGAACGCAAGAAGTGAACCTGCCGTTCGGGGCATCTGCCATGCAGGCATTGGCCGCGCGGCGGCGGACGGGGAGCAGCCCCCTCACCTCAATCCTCTCCCGGGGGGCGATTAAGAAGATACCCCAAGACATTTTGCGAGATTCGTTCCTGGCCACTTGTATTCCATCCAGGATGTAAAGAGGCGTTGCGTGGTCAATCAGGCCACGGCGATGCTCGGTTTGCACCCACCCACCTGATCTGGTCTACTGGCGAGCGAAGGAGTAGCGGTTGACGCTGTTGCGATACCTGTTGTCGGGATTCTTGTTACTCGCGATCCTATCGTGCGGCGTATCTGATGATGCGCCAGCGGCGGGCCAGGGGCAGTCGAACAAGAATGTGACTCCTTCCGATCAACTGTTCACGCTTGAGGATTTCGGCGCGATCGGCTTCAAGGTCGCGAAGGAGTACAACGTCGACGGACTGACTGCTGCGACCAGCGCATGGTTCGGTTTCTGGCGGCCCGAGGGTTCGGACGCGAAGGAGTTTGAATTCCGCTTCTATGCCTCGCATGAGGATGCCGTCCTGTACGGAACATCTTTCGCGGACGAGGCAACGGGAGAAGGCGCGGTACTTGAGGAAGAAGATGCAACCTGGAAAGAGGACATCAAAGATCGCAAATACTTTTTCGCTGGCCCCATAGGGTCTCACGGAAGCGGCAGCGTACAGCCCAAGTACGGCGGCTATTCCATCTACGGCAATATGATCCTGCTGTGCGAAGGAGCGAACGCCACCCACTCGCTGGAGCGCTGCTCGTCATTGATCAGCGCTCTACGTTCAGCGGGAAGCTAGTGAACGGCTTTTGATCATCACCCCATTTGGACTCGCGCGATCAGCCTGGAAGTCACTGGCCTCAGCAATCACCTGGTGTGGCAGCGCATTAAAAGTTGTTCGCTACACGAACCGCACGATGCCACGTCATGCCACGGCGCGATAGCAAATACGAGTTTGACCTAGATACTCCGGCGGATCACTTTTCCGGCGTGTGCCACTCAGACGAAATATGGGGGGTCGTACTGGTAGATGTAGGTCCAGCCGTAGGGTTCTTCGTTGGAGAAGCGGACGGCGCGCCAGCCGCTTTTTTCGTAGAACTTGCGGGCATAGGTGTTGGATTCCAGGCAGCCGAGCATAGTGTGCTGGTAGTCGCGTGATTTAATGTGATCGGCCGCTGCAGCCATGAGGAGTCGGCCAATTCCGCCGCCCCGTCGGTCGGGTTCTACGTGCATGCCGTTTAGGTGGGCGTATGTGCCGAACTCGCCCTCGCCGGTCGGGCCGTCGACTGACACCATGCCGATGATGATGCCGTTCTCGCGAGCTACGAACACAGTCTGGTCTTTTTCTTCGTCGCGGATATATTCCGCCCACTTCTCCAGGTATTCGCCAATCTGGCGCGTGGCAACCCACTCAGGGCGAGCGAACTCGGCAAACGAGATGGTGTGTGATCGGAACTGGAGAGTTGCCACTGCCTCGATGTCGCTTTCGACCGCGGGAGTGACGGTGATGTTTGAGTTGCTCATGCTCTTCGAAATTTTGGAATCGATAAAGCCAGCCCTGTGCCATTTGGCGCGTTTGGAAAGCGAGCATGCTGAACGTGTTGCCGATCAACAGCCAGCGAAAAGCGGCGATCTTTAGCGTCGCCAGCGTGCTGATGGCGCCGTCGAATTTCACCGTCCAGCCCGGTTTTTGCGGTGATGAGATGTCCACGCGATCTGCCACTAGCGCACTACGAACGATTCCAGCGCGTCGATATCGACGTCGATACCGAGTCCCGGCTCTTCGGATATCGAAATTTTGCCGTCTGCGTAGTTCCAGCTTGTGCGGACGGCGTCGCCCGTTTTGCCGGTCAGGCCAGCCTGGTACTCCTGCAGGTGCGTCGGCTTGCACACGGCCGATACGGCGAATGTTGCCGCCTGGAAGATGGCGCTGCCACTGCCCATGTGGATGGTTGCGTCCAACCCGGCGGTCCATGCCTGGTCAAGCTGCCGCAACCCGTCCGAGATGCCGGTGCGACCGATGTCTGGCTGGTAGATGTCGAGGGCACGATCGCCGCTCACCCAGTCGTATAACTGGTATGAAGTACGGAAGTGCTCGCCCAGAGCGAGCGGAGCGCCAGGCTTCTGCCACAACGCGCGGTGGCCATCCAGATCTTCAGGCTGTAGCGGGCACTCAAGGAAGATGGCACCCAGATCGCCAAACGCCTGCTTGGCCGCGGGGCCGTCATCGCCGCGGAGCATCCACAGCACGTCCACCATCCACTTCTCAATGCCGGGAACGCCTGCTTTCAGGGCTTCGAGTTCCTTGAGGCCATCGCTGACGTCGCCATCGAGGAAAATCTTCGCTCCTGTGAGGCCGCCATCCACCCACTCATTGCCGTAGCTGATCCGCTCTTCAATTGTGGCGCGTCGGATGCCGGAGAGGTAGGCGGGCATCGACTTACGGATTGGCCGTCCAAACATCTGGTGAACAGCTGTTTTTTCGCGCTTGCCAATAGCGTCCCAGACTGCGATATCCAATCCCGCCAGTGCGTCCAGCCAGAATCCTGAATGATACCCACGGCCTCGCTGGGCGTCGTAGAGGAAGTCCCACAACTCCACCGGCGTCCCGAATTCGCGGCCTTCAACCATCTGTGCGACCAGATTGTTGAGGATCAGGCAGTATACTTCCGGCCCGATGGTGGTGTTGGGCTCACCCCAGCCCTGCGACCCGTCCGCAAGGGTGACGCGGGTTATGCCAACCTCAACCGACGATGCGTAGACGGTCTGCCAGCCGGGATGAAACTCAAATCGGGCTGTCTTTACGCCACCGGAGTCGCGTTTGTAATCCTCCCAGTAGCCCCCATCGAATTTGAGATGCCAGGATTCGATCATTTCAATTTGGAAGCTGGTGTCAATAGCCGTTTTTGTGTCTCCTCTGAAGGTATGTGCCCGGCAGATTATAGTGCCGCGCACCAACGTCCCCGAAAACGAAGGTGCAACATGTAACATTTCGGCCAACCGACATTAGTGCCTCAATCCCGGAGTTCTTGATGAAGATCGCGTCGCACGAAATCTTGATCGTCGATAATCCCCTTCCCCGCCCCTTCATGTCGGGCGGCACGGTTGCCAGTTCGGCGCTGCGACATGTGATCCTCAAGCTGCGGACTGATGATGGTATCGAGGGATTGGGCTGGTCTTTCTCCCACTCGCCGGTGATGATCCCGGCGCTCGCCAGCGCTATCGACGATGCAGCAAATCACATCAAGGGCCAGGATCCTATGCTGCGCGACAAGATTCGCAAAGAGTTGCACCGCGTCATCCAGTGGAGCGGACCGGGGATGAGTGATGTGGTGCAGGCGACGATCAACTTCGCGCTTTGGGATATTGCTGGAAAATCGCTCAACCAGCCAGTCTGGAAGCTCCTGGGAGCGCATACCTCAGAGTCGGTGCCGACTTATGCATCGGGCGCGCTGTGGCGGGACTTCTCACTGGATGAGCTGGCGGAGACCGCTGGATCACTCAAGGAGCAGGGCTTCACCGGGATGAAGTTCCGGTGCGGTGCGGAGTCTAGTGCGGAGGCTGAATCAAATCGTGCTCGGGTAGTGCGTGACGCTGTAGGCGATGACATCAAGATCATGGTCGATATCAACGAGGGCTGGGACATCCCACGGACTATGGCGGTGGCGCGTTACTTTGAGGCTCACGATGTCTTCTGGCTTGAGGATCCAATTGATCACAATGATCTGGAAGGCTATCGGCAGCTGGTGAACGCTCTGGATATTCCAATCACGCAGGGCGAGTACCTCTATGGCGCCCAGCCCATCTACGAAGTCGTAAAGCAGGGCGCGGCCGATATTGTGATGATCGACGCCCACCATGCGGGCGGTATTGACCCGTGGATGAAAGCGGCCGCGGTGTGCGAGTTGGGTAACAAACCGGTGGCAACTCACCTCAGCCCGGAAATCGCCGTTCACCTTGGTGCGGCAACGTCGAACCTCTTGACCGTAGAGTACATGACGTGGTCGTTTGGCTTGTTCAACGAGTCAATGGACCTTGATGAGAACGGCGATCTGAAGCTGCCGCAGGGGCCGGGGTTGGGCGTTAGCCTGAACGATGACACAGTGAAGGCCGGGCTGGTTAGCTAGTTGTACCTCCCATAGAGGTTGTGTGCAGATGAGTGGGGAACCTCACTGTTGTTGCTGTGTGATTCAAACGCA
>DBZV01000015.1:12054-12311 GCA_002311865.1 Dehalococcoidia bacterium UBA1151 | reverse complement strand
ACGACCGTTTCGCTGAGATCACCGGTAAACTCCTCCCCTTCGACAGAATTGCCATCGCCGAGATCGACACCGATGCGGGCACTATGACGACCAGCTACGAGGCTGGCATCAGCGTAGAGGCGTGGGGGCCCGGAAAGACACCCCAATGTACGGGCCGCTGACCCAAATGGCGCTTGAGTCTGGTGGCGCAATCATCATGGACAGGGAACTTGCCACCTGGGTTGTCACAGAGCATCCGGAGATGCAGGACATTTTGG
>DBZV01000015.1:7223-11941 GCA_002311865.1 Dehalococcoidia bacterium UBA1151 | reverse complement strand
TTCTCTGGCGATAAGCCAATCGCATGGTTCGCGATCAACGCGACCGGAGCCGCCGCGTACACGGCTGAAGATGGCATCCTTGCCGAGCGAATAGTCACCCAGATCGCTGGTGTGGTCGCCAATGCCTTGTTGCGGGCTGAGCTTCAGCAAAACATCGCCCAGCGCATCACGCTCGCCGAAATTGGCCGTCTCGTTAGCTCATCTGTTGAGCTGGATGACATGTACAAGACTTTGGCGGCGCTAATTCGCGGCGGCATCCCGTTCGATCGAATTGTGATTCTCAGGGCCAATCTGGCATCGACGAAGTTGTATCCGAATACGTTGAAGGTATCGAATACGAGTCCAGCGCGGTTGGCAGTGTTGTATCAATCACCAACTCCGCAATTGAGAATGTCATCTCAGCAGGTGCGACTGCCTCGTTCGAGTCGAACCCGGTTGAAGGTGAAGCCGTTTCACCCATGCCGAGCACGAGTGCCGCTCACGGGATCAAGTCGATGGTTGTCACACCACTTCTCTCCCAGGGCAGCGTTTTTGGCGGTATATCGCTCAGTTCGTTGAGTCCTCGCGCATACGGAAATGATGAGAGAGACCTGCTGGAAAGGGTGGCAGCACAGGTTGGCGGAGCGATTGCGGTGGCCCAACTACGGTCCACTCTGCAATCCGAAGCTGACCAGCGTGTGAACAGGCTTCAGGAGCTGGATTCGCTCAGGATCCAATTCCTCCAGATGGTCACACACGAATTCCGAACGCCACTCGCGTCGCTGCGAGTATCCCGCGATCTTCTCGCCGAGATTCCCCTTGGTGAAATAGATGAGAATTCCTACACGCGCCTCATCAACAACATGGGCCGCGGGGTTGATCGGCTCGATTCGCTCATCACGGATCTCCTCGATCTGACCATCGCACAGGCGGGCGAATTCACGTTGCATATCGAATCAGTTGACCTGCGCGATCTTGTATCGGATGCCGTAGAAATCGTCTCGCCAATGACCAGCCAACGGAACCAGGTATTTGAGATAGATATCGAGGCTCCGTCACCTGTGGCTCGTATCGATCGCCATCGGTGTGAGCAGGTGCTACTCAATCTACTGTCAAACTCCCACAAGTACTCCGATGAGGAAGCCACGATCAGCGTGGCCGTCACCCGCAAGGGCCGGATGGCGGAGATACGGGTGATCGGCAAAGGTCCCGATATCCCCGAAGCTGACGGTCCGCACATGTTTGAGCCGTTTTTCCGCGATAGCGGAGATCGGACACGCATCACGCCAGGCCGCGGCCTTGGACTCTCAATCGCGAAGGCGTTTGTGGAGCTGCATGGCGGCGAAATTGGATTCGATTCGGTGCCCGATCGCGGGCCGAGCTTTTACTTCACACTGCCACTGTCGGGGGCTGCCGAGTAGCCGATCCCCTGGTAGCCGTGGGGCTTGCCCCACCTCTGGCGCGACATATGCATGCGTTCTAGAGCATGGCCGGGCAAACCCGGCAGCTACCAGTAGCGCGACGTGGAGTGCAGCAAATTATTACGCCTTCAGCGCCTCCACAATCGTGCGGCAGGCTTGCATGTAGATGATTGCGTCAACATTGATCGAAAGGTACTGGACGCCGATGTCCAAAAGCCATTTGCCCATATCAACATCTTTTGCGTACGAGCCAACTGCGCGACCCTGAGCCCTGGCGTTGGTTGCGGCCTTACGAAGGGCATCTTCCACAGTCTTGCTGCGTACGTCGCCCGGCATTCCTAGCGATTGTGAAATATCGTACGGGCCCAGAAACAGGACGTCTATTCCGTCCACGGTCATGATCTCATCCAGGTTATTCAGCCCGGTCTGACCCTCAATGTGCACAACTACCGTCGTATCGTCATTCTGCTTATCGGTGTGGTTCACACCATCGTTGGCGTAATAGTCACCGGCGCGGGTGAAAACGGAGAGACCGCGCTCGCCGACCGGGTCATACTTCGCGGCGTTGACTACCGCTTTTGCGTCCGCAATAGTATTGATCTGAGGAACTTGCACGCCGGCCGAGCCAATGTCCAACGCCCGCAGGATCATCCACTCGTCGATGCCACCGACACGAATGATCGGTGCGACGCCACCGGCATCAGCCGCGATGCACATGTCCTGCGCCGATTCCATGTCGATCGGACCGTGCTCGGTATCGATAATCAGGAAGTCCATCCCCGCCTGCCCGAGTGACTCAACCATCGGCATGGACGGAATGATGCTGAACGGGCCTACGACAACTTCACCGGCTTGAAGCTTTTTCTTCAACTTTCCTTCGTTGGGCAACTGGAGACTCCTGAATTGGGCCTGATTTGAATATGGGTTCGGAATGACAAGTTTAGCCAGCCTGCGCGGCTGTGTCACAAGCGGGCGGAGCTAAAAGACGATCAGCGGAATCTTCATCTCGGCGCGCGATAGTCCCGAGTGGCCAGAAACGAGTCGGTCAGAGTCGGGCATATGGGTATATAAGAATGCTCGTGCGCCACGTGAAATCGCCATCCACTGGCCCATTCTTGACCGCGTGACTTCGGCAAGCGGTTCGGGTCCGAAGAGCCGGAGATCATCGACTTCGTCTATCGGTAGCAGGAATGCCCAATCACCGTACTCGTCTCGGAATACGCGCGCGAATTCCTGGCTCTTCGCATCGTCAACTTCAAAGTAGGCCACGCGGTAGTCGCCTGATGGCGCAACCCGAAGCAGCCTGCCAGGAGCGCTGACCGGGCTAATGTCGATGCTGCCGTCCGAGGGCTCATCAAGATGGCCGTGGTCGGATATGACGACTACCGTGGCCTGTCCCTGCAACTCATCCGCAAACCACTCGAGTGACGCGTTGACCTGCTGCAATAGATTGATGGTATCGACGTGCCCGGTACCCAACTGGTGAGCCATGGTGTCAAACTTGGCATAGTAGAGGTAGCCATGAGTGGGCTCCTCGGCCCTGGCAACGTGATCTGCCAGGATCTCAAGTCCGCGATCGAGTAGTAGATCCGGGTATGCGGGTACACGTGCTCCTGCTGACTGGAATTGCGTGAATGGACCTTCTGAAATCGAAGCTGGCATTACGAATATCGAGTCTCGCTCAGAGCCTTCCAACAGCGCTGGATGAGGCCAGATCGACTCAGGCCTAACTCCCAGCTGCATTAGCGGCCTACGGTCTGACCGCCTCAAGAATGGCAGGATAATCGTGGAGCCATCAATCTCCGGCAGATGCATAAACCATGAAGTTATGCCGTGAATTGCTGGCCATAGGCCGGTGGCGAATGTGGTAAACACGACGCTGGTGGTGGAGGGAAATGGTGCATTCATAGTTGCCACCAGTTTGCGCCTCAGGAATGCGCCATCTGGCAGGCTATCGACGAAGTGCATCCCAAGCCCGTCAATTGCAAGAACAATCAGGTGTTCAGGTTCGCCAATCAGGTCTGCTATTTCGCACTTGCCCGGACTGTCTGGAACGTTCCTGATGCCGTTGATGGTGGCCAGTGCAAGGGCAAGGTCGATGGCGTTGAGGTGCGCTGGATCCGGCCGGACGAGTTCGCCGCCATCGAACGCGTTGAGCAGGTCTTTTGCATCATCAGAGAGTGGGGCCATCACGCGATATTACATTTCATTCGGCGCTTAACAAGGTGGGCGATGGCGATGAGTTCCCGGCAAAACTGATAGTTTCTTTCCACGGTTGCTGCAGAAAGTGGAATCGGAATCTCAGTTTTAGGGGAGCGACGTCTGACAGACCAGAAGAGCGAGATCATATTCCTTGGCACGGGCACATCTGAGGGCGTGCCGCGTGTCAGCTGCCTGACGAAAGACCCAGTCTCATGCGAGGTGTGTGCAGACTCCGTGACGCCGGGCTCAAAAAATCGGCGACGTAACACCTCAATCTTGATTCGATATGCTCACCCCACTGACGGGCAGAAGAACATTCTTGTGGACGTTGGAAAGTTCTTCTGGCACTCCGCCATTGAGTGGTTCCCCAAATACCAGGTTCCCGGCATCGATGCCATCGTGATCAGCCATGCCCACTACGATGCCATTGGAGGCCTGGACGACCTGCGTGACTGGACGAACAACGTCCAGGAAGCCATTCCCATATACCTGCGACAGCGCGATCTGGACGCCATCGCCAAGACGCACTTTTACCTTGTCGATGAGTCCCTTCAGACCGGTGGAGGCGGGATCGCAAAACTCCGGTTCGACTTGATAGAAGAAGAACCATTCGAGGTGCAGGGACTGAAATTCACACCGCTTCCCGTGGAGCATGGCGAGCGTGTGATTGCTTTGGGATTCAGGGTTGGTGACTTCTCTTACGTATCGGATACGTCACACATCCCAGAATCTACAGCAAAGCTTATTGAAGGCTCAGACATCCTGGTGCTCGATGCCCTTCGGCCGTCCCCACACCGGTCCCACTTCAGTACGGAGCAGGCCATTGAGCAGGTTCGACGGTTCCGACCGCGTAAGGCCTACTTTGTGGATATGACTCACGATAACGACCACGAAAAGACGAACTCAAAATTGGCGAAGTTGAAGTCATCCGAGGGTCTGGATATTGAGCTGGCATATGATGGAATGCTGCTGGAGATGCAGCTCTAGTACGCGGGTGACTTCTCAATGCCGCATCAGCCCGCACGCCACATCTGTCAGATGGCACTGTGCCAGGATGTTAGTGCAGAGCACGCGTGACGTAGTTCGGGCATCCCTGCCCGCACCTCCCCCCCCCCG
>DBZV01000015.1:0-7182 GCA_002311865.1 Dehalococcoidia bacterium UBA1151 | reverse complement strand
ATTCACGAATTGCCACACGGTTCGCCATCGCAAACGAATTATCAATTAGAAGTGCAGCAACCGGCCTAGTACTGGCCCTCGTGCGGGCTGGAAGCCCACGCTACGACTGACAGAAATCGTCACTCCAATCGCAGGGCCTCACTCCCCAGAACGACAATAGCAGTAACCTACCCGCCCTGCTCTGCCTTCCAGGCGCGGAACTCAGCAAACGTCTCGTCATCTGGTGGGTAGTAGCGGCCTGGAGAGAGCTGACGCTCGTCCAGGCGCGCACGGATCCACTCCTCAAGCTCATCGTACTCAATCGCCTTCTGGGCGATCTCAGCGGCCACTACCCTGGGGATCACAATGACGCCGTCATCATCGGCGTGGATATAGTCGCCGGGCCGAATTAGCACGCCGTCAACTGCCACGGGGTGGTTGGTCTCGTACGGTGTGCCAACTCGGGTTCCAAGGTTGGACGTCTTGTCGTAGCCAAATAATTTGATGCCGTAGTCCTTCACAACGTGCATATCGCGGATACCGCCATCGCACACAAGGCCTTCGATGCCTCGCTGCTTGAGCCGCAGGAACTTTATATCGCCGCCAATGGACATGCGCTTGTCCCGCATCGCCTCCATGACAATCACGTCGTTCTTCCCCGCCGTTTCAAACGCTGCGTACTCCGGTGACTCCTCGCCGCCGGGCTTCTCCGCGTCAGCGTCTGGCCGGGCAGGAACGAATCGCACCGTGACCGCGCGGCCGACGAGGCGCTCGCCGGGGTTCATGTTCTTGATGTTGGGCATGTACACGTGATGCGGCTCATAGCCGTTGCGGGCCAGCGTGTCGATGACCGCAGTGGAGTTGATCTTGCGAAGTCCGTCAAGCTGCTCTTCCGACAGGACGTGATCAGGCGTTGGTGGTACGTCAGGCATGAATGCTCCGAGGTGAATTTACAGATGTTCGATGGATGTTCCAACGGTCGATTATAGAGATCGCGGGCTACAGTTCGTCCCAATGTTCTGCGAAACGCTGCATTACCAGCGCTGCGTGCTTGGCGCCCAGCACGAAGTCTTCGATGGTGATGTTCTCGTTTGGCGCATGAATTTTGTGCGACGGATGGTCGACGCCGGAAGTCGCAATCGGGATGCCCAGCGTGTCGGCAAAATCGTACATCGGGCCGGTGCCGGCCATCGATGGCATGATCACCGGCTCCTGGCCGTAAATATCAACATGGGTCTCAGCAATCAGCCGCGCCCATGGCGAAGTCATGGACGTCCTTGATGGATTGACGCCGCCCAGTTTCGTGATCTCGATATCGCTGAATCCGTTGGAGTCGAGATGAGCGCGGAGCTTGCCGAGAATATCGTCGGGCCGCTGGTCTGGCACCAGCCTGAAGTCCATCTTGGCGGTGACTTCTGCCGGCAACACCGTCTTCGTTCCCGGCCCCTGGTAGCCACCCCAGATGCCGTCGATGTTCGCCGTCGGCTCCATCAGCAGGCGGTGGCGCAGCGCCGCTCCTTGCAGCTCGCCGTTGAAGTACTCGTTCCCAAACGTCTCAGCCCAAATCGACTCCTCATCTGGCAGCGCGGCGATCGCGGCCAGCTCCTCCTCGGAGGTGTCTCGGACATCAGCATAGAAGCCCGGGATCTTGACCGTGCCATCAGGCTCACGCAGAGTGTGCAGAGCTTCCAGCAGACGCCACGGCGCGCTGGGCAAAATGGTGGCGTAAGACGAATGCGCATCACCGGTCAGCTTGCGCACACTCAACTCGATGTAGAGCAGGCCCTTCAAGCCCAGATACATCGATGGCCTACCCGACGCGTTTCGACCGCCGCCTTCCCAGATGCAAGCGTCGGAACGCAGCTCATCGGCCTTTTGAGCGACCAACGGCGGCAAGTTAACGCTACCGATCTCCTCCTCGCCTTCAGCGAAAAACTTCAGGTTTGAAGGAAGCCCGCCACGCACCTTACCGAACGCCGTTATCGCGGCCAGTCGAGCGGCTATGTTGCCCTTGTCATCAGATATGCCACGACCGAAGATGCGGTCGCCACGACGCTCCGGCTTGAACGGTTCGGTCTCCCATAACTCCAGCGGCTCCGGCGGCTGGACGTCGTAGTGCGTGTAGAAGAGCAGCGTGCCGTCGGCATCGCCATCCGCCTTACCGAACACCGATGGCAGGCCGTCGTTTTCAGTCGGCCAGATCTCAGTTTCAAGTCCAACCTCTTCCAGCTTGGACTTCACAAGCCCGGGCGCCTTATCGAAGCCGATGCGAGCCGCCGAAACGCTTGGCTGAGCGACCAACTCCAGCAAGGTTGCGATCGACTCGTCGACATGTGCCTCGATGTAGTCGTAGATATCCTGCATGTGCCCTACTTGATCCCGTCCGTCACTTGTTGCCACGTACCCGATGCTACCCGCGCCGAGGTCACACCAGCAACGCCCACCCAAACCGCATCTACGCAGGCGTTCCACCCGCCAGAAAGCCACCGTCCACGGTTAGCGTTTGGCCATTCACGTAATCGGCCATCGAGGATGAGAAGAACAGCACAGCGTTCGCGATATCCGTAGGCAGTCCGCCACGCCGGGAAGGAATTGCGTCCATTGCGCCATCTGCGTATCCCGCGCTGCCGCGATTTGGCTCTTCGTCGAGGGACAGCACACGACTGTCGATGTAACCCGGTGCGACGCAGTTGACGTTGATGCCGGTGCCGGAGAGATCGAGGGCCAGGCTGAGCGCCATGCGGTTGAGCCCCGCTTTCACCATCCCGTAGACCACGTCATTGGGCCATGCGCGATAGCTGTGGACTGAGCTGATCGAGATGATTCTTCCGCCGTCACCCTGCTTGATCATCTCTCTGGCGGCACGCTGGGACGCGAAGACGTAGCCTTTGAGGCCGTGCCCCATGAGATGATCGAAGAACTCCTCATCAACAGTGAGGAAGTTCTCATCCCGACTTAGGACGGCATTGTTGACGAGAATATCGATCCGGCCGTGGGCGTCGATAAACTCATCAAACATCTGCTCGCGCTGGGCCGTATCGCCAATATCGGCCTTGTGCCAGCTGAACTTGCGGCCAAGTCCCGCGACCGCTGACATCGTCTTTTCAGCCTCGGCATCACGCTCGATATCGTTGAGGCCAACATCCGCGCCTTCGGCCGCAAGTTTGAGGGCGATGGCGGCGCCGATACCGCGTCGGGAGCCGGTTATGAGCGCTTTCTTGCCGTCTAGCATTCCCATCAGGCGATCTCCGGGGTGCCGGAGGCGATCAGGCCACCGTCGACGAGAATCGTTTCGCCGTTGACGTAATCGCCAAGCTCCGAGCAGAGCACGACCGCCATCTTCGCGATGTCGCTCGGGACGCCGCCGCGATGCGAGCCAACGTACGGAGCCAGTTTGGGTATCTCTTCCATCGTCTTTGGCGGCAGCTCCAACGAGTCATCTTCTGGCAACGAATTGTCGATATATCCGGGAGCGATGCAGTTTGATGTGATGCCGTAGCCCGCGAGGTCGACGGACATGGATTTCACCATCCGGCGTAGCCCGGCCTTGCAGATGCCGTAGGCCGTATCATCCGGCCAGGCCCGGTATCCGTGGACGCTGGAGAGCGACAGGATGCGGCCGCCGCTGCCCTGGTTCACCATCTCCTGCGCCGCCCGCTGGGCCATGAAAAAGTAACCCTTTAGCGTGAGGTCGACCATCCGGTCCCAGAACGCCTCGGTCATCTCGATTAATCCGGCCGACTGGTCCGGCATGATGGCGTTGTTCACAAGAATGTCGACCCGCCCGAACTCGCCCAGATACCGGTCGTACAGTGGCCCGATCTCCGAGGTCTTGCTCACGTCCGTAACGAACAGTTCGCCGGAGCGGCCTTCAGCGCGAATCAGATCAACCGTCTTCTGCGTCTCCTCATCATCAACAATATCGGCAATCCCAACATCCGCGCCTTCCCGCGCAAACCGCACAGCAATCCCCCGCCCGATGCCCTTACGAGCACCGGTAATAAGAGCTTTCTTTCCTTTTAGGAGCATGTGAATCTATCGCTTCCACAATTAGGAGACATGCACTGAAGAACGCCATGTCACCGATATCGACTTCTGATACGCACAACTCGCATGAAGCACTTGGTGAGGGTCACGAATAACTTTCGGAACGGGTTCTAAACTGATATTACCAATAACCACAAGCCAGTAATCTGATCCCCGAACGTCGGCCTCTGACCACTCATGATCAGTAAACAGAATATCCCCGCGGGACTGCTTGATGCCTTTCACCTCGATAGCGCAGTCGAGGTTTCCTTCAACACCAAAATCGAAACCTCTAGCAGATTACCGGAAATCGATGATCTAATCAGGGTGCACTCCAATTATCGTTTCAGAGCGCTCTAGAAAAAACTCCTCTGCCCGTCTCCCCGTGAGAAGTCTTTCCGCAACATTGTGTGCAACGCCGTTAGCGACCGCCAGAGAATCAATTGCGTCATTAGTCGACTCATCGTCCCGCTGGAGGATTCGATGCGCTAATTCGAGCAACGCGTCGTTACCCAATTCTTGGAGTTCATCAATGACCCTCAGCCGACTTGGGTACATGGGTCGTTTGTGCCACCCTTGTCGCGAATTGTCGTGCACCGGATCAAACTCATCTCGGAGAAACCTGATGGATGACGCGGCAACACCCAACGCCTCCGATGCTTCAGCAAAAGCTTGCGGCCAAGCCGTTAGATTTCGGCCGGATAAGTACGAGGTATCCAGACGACTCATTACATATCCAACTACGAGAGCCCCTGTCTCGAGTCGCTGACGCTGGAGATTTTCTGGCATATCACGCTTTCTCATGAACGAGGCAATATGGCGACCGGCAGAAAGAACCTGCGTCCTTCTGCGCGCCGGTGATCAGGACCTGATTAACTTCTAGCAGCATGTGATCTCCAAGGTGATTCCCTGGGTGCCGAGTCTATCCCACAACATCCGCCGCAAGCTCCGCCGCCTCGCGTGCTGCCCCGCCCAGATCCTCGACGCGGTACTGGGCATCGCCGCCGTTCAGCGCGCGCCTGGAGTAGACGAGCCATGCCTCTGACACGCGCAGGCCTGTCGCCTTGGAGATGGCATGGGCGTACGCGCCTAGCTGGGTTCGGTACGGGGTTGAGGCCGCGGTGAGGTCGGCGTCTTCCGCGATGCGGTCGGTCTTGAAATCTACAATTACCATGTGGCCGTTCTCATCCACGAACGCTAGATCTATGAAGCCTTCCAGGCCGGTCTGGTTTTCTTCAAGCGGCACGCCTACGTATGCCTCACGGAAAACGTTTGCTGATAGCGCTGCTCGTTGAACGACGGGTACCTGGAGCGTTGCGCGGGCAAGGTCCGCGATCTCTTCTGTACGCTCACCCACTCCCTCTGCGGTGGCGTGTAGTTTTGCGGCGGCGTCGATGCCTTCTCCTGTGCTCAGGTCGACGGCCTGTAGCACGGCGTGGACCGCACGCCCAACCTCACTGGCACCCCGGCCCTTTCGCCACGGTTGCTCGACTACTGATGGCGATGCTGGTTTGAGATCGATCGTGTCTGACTCTCCGGTCTGCGCCTCCGACTCCGTCTGTGCTTTTAAGGACGTGGCACTCACCGTGTTTCCGCGGCCGGCTTCCATCAGCAATCGGTCGCGGCCCGCCCTCCAGGCTGCCAGTGAGTCAGCCGTTCCGAATTCTGGAGGGGCGAGCTGTTCCGGGGGAGGTGCAGCGCTGCCGAACTCAGGAAGTTCTTGCCATAGTTGTGAGTCGCTCATCAGGTCTTCGATTCGTGATGAGAGGCACTTTGTATCGCGCACCCCTCGGTACGTGCTGAGCACGAGGTAATCCTTCGCCCTCGTAGCACCTACATAGGCCACTCGAACCAACTCATCGGCCGCTGCGCTATTCTCTAGATCACCGAGCGCTTCGTGCGGTCCGAACACGAAGGAGACGTCTCTCGTGCCAATTCGCACTCCTGCTTTGGTTTCATCTTTGGCGTCAAAGATGAGTGAGCCTGATCCGCGTCCCGCAAGCGGCATCGTCAATTCTGTCATCACGACAATTGGGAACTCCAGCCCTTTCGCGTGATAGGTAGTCATCAGCCGCACTGCATTGTTGCCGATATCAGCGATGCCGCTCTCTGGCATTCGATCGTTTGATTCGGCGCGTTCCTCCGCCCACCTGACGAACTCCCGTAGCGTGTGCCGACGACTATCGGCAAGCGTGCGAGCGCTCTCTATGAACGTCTCCAGTTGGCGATGCCGCTCGCGTGACATTCGGCTACGTAGCGCCATATGCCGCACATCTCGGAGCGTTGCTATCTTCTCGATGAGCGAAGGCACGGAGATGTCCTGCCGAATCTCGTGCATCTCCTTTAGCGTCCTCAGGCCGTTGGCAACCGACCCAACAGATTCGCTGAGATCCGCCTCCAGATGGTTGAATCGATTCCCGGCTTCCACCCATCGGTAGAGTTCAACATCGCTGCATCCAAACAGCGGCGACCGCAGCGCCGCCACCGCGGCAATCTCATTTGTAGGATCATCCACGGCCATAAGCGCAGCTATCAGGTCGCGAATTTCCTGCGATGCGAACAGCAGCGATTGCCCCTCAAGGCTGTATGGAACGCCAGCATCTTCCAGCGCCCGTGTCAGGCCATTCAAGCCGGTGCGCCTTGGAAATATGATGGCCATATCCTTGAATTCCGAAGGCCTCGTCTCGGCAGTCTTTGGACCACGCATGACGCGCCACTGGCCTGCACCAACGCTCAACGCCATCGCGGCAATACGTTGTGATTCGGCCTTACGAGCGGCGCCGATGTTTGGCAGCTCATCATCCGTGGAAATTCGGTACACACCCTGCGGATGTTCCGACTTGTCGGGGTCAATTGATGTGGTCAGAGATTCGTATCCTGGTTGTGTTGGTGTGGCGTCACTGCCCATCCACTTTTCGAAAAGTTCATTCACCCAGTCGACGATTCCGGAGTTCGATCTGAACGTGTTTGTCAGAAACACGGTCTCGGCGCCGATCTTCTTCGGCAACTCACCGATTACCCGCGGATCGGCGCGCCGAAATCGGTAGATCGATTGCTTGGGGTCGCCGACCACAAATAACGTGCCGGGCCTTGCATGATCGCCAGCCCCATTCACGCCGGCGAGTTGGGACGCGATCTCCAACTGAAGTGGATCCGTATCCTGGAATTCATCGATCA